>CANFBW010000043.1 GCA_947444925.1 Flavobacteriales bacterium
CCACGCCGTTGTTGTTGCAATAGTCGATAGACTCTTGGTCTTTAATTGATCCTCCCGGCTGAATAACCGCCGTGATACCAGCTTCCTTTGCGAGTTGCACGCAATCAGGAAAAGGGAAAAAGGCGTCAGACGCCATTACAGCACCTTGTAAACTGAAACCAAATTCACCAGCTTTCACCACTGCTTGACGCAAAGCATCAACACGCGATGTTTGGCCAGTTCCACTGGAGATCAAGGTTTTGTTTTTTGCAAAAACAATGGTATTTGATTTCGTGTGCTTGCAAATTTTTGCGGCAAACAAAAGGTCATCAATTTCTTGCGCTGTTGCTTTGGTGTTCGTCACTGGCGTCAACTCAGCTTTTCCTTCCATCATCAAATCCTTGTCTTGCACCAAAACGCCATTCAGCGCAGTTCTGAACTGCTGGGTTGGCAAAGCAATTGGTTTTTGAATCAAAATGATTCTGTTTTTTTTCTGTTTCAATATTTCAATAGCCGCTGCGTCGTAGGCAGGAGCGATGATTACTTCAAAAAACAATTTACTTACTTCTTCAGCAGTGGCTTTGTCAACAGTGACATTGGAAATTAAAACACCGCCAAAAGCAGATACAGGATCGCAAGCAAGAGCGTCCGTCCATGCCTCAAATACCGTTGCGCGAGTAGCAATACCACAAGCATTGTTGTGTTTCAAAATAGCAAAAGTGGTGTCTTTGAATTCGGCAATCAAATTCACGGCAGCATCAACATCTAAAAGATTGTTATAGCTCAATTCCTTGCCTTGCAATTGCTCAAACATCTCGTCCATGGCGCCAAAGAAAAGTCCTTTTTGATGCGGATTTTCACCGTAACGCAACACTTTTGAAGTATTGATCGACTGTTTGAAAACAGGCTCAGCGCCGTCGTCAAAATATTTAAAAATTGCTGTGTCGTAATGAGAACTTACACCGAATGCCGCCTTGGCCAGCGCTTTACGATCGCTGAGATCACTAAAGCCTTGCTTGCTTTGTAGCAAAGAAAGCAAGGTAGGATATTGTTCCTTTGACGGAACAATCAACACGTCTTTGTGATTTTTAGCCGCTGCGCGAATCAGCGAGATGCCACCGATATCGATTTTCTCAATAATATCTTCGTCGGAAGCGCCTGAAGCAAGCGTTTTTTCAAAAGGATACAAGTCAACAATCACCAGGTCGATGGGTGGAATTTCGTACTGCTCCAACTGCGCAGCATCCGATTCCAAACCTCTTCTTCCCAAGATACCACCAAACACTTTCGGGTGCAAAGTTTTCACTCTGCCGCCCAAGATAGAAGGGTAACTCGTAAGGTCTTCTACCGCCACTACTGGGATATCTAACTCTTCTATAAAACTTTGTGTGCCCCCTGTTGAATACAAGATGACACCCAATTTATGTAATTCTCTAACAATAGGCTCCAAATTGTCCTTGTCAAACACGGAGATCAAGGCTCCTTCAATTTTTCTTAACTCACTCATTCTAAACGCTATAATATTGGATGCAAACAAAGTACAATGTTATCAAAACGGACGGGGCTTTTCAATTAATACCCCGCCTATTTTCGGGATTGTTGAAAAGTTCGGGGAATTGTTAATTACGTAAGGAGATTTTACAGTGGCGAGGCTAAGAGAAAACACCGAGAAAAAAAGAAATATACATTGCAGGCAAGAACCCTTCACTGGCTCTTCCAATTCTGTGCATGTGAATTCAAAATTAAAAGTCAAGAGAAGAAACTACCCCATCGTCGTGTAAACATTCTGCACGTCGTCGTCCTCCTCAATTCTTTCCAACAATTTATTCACGTCCTCTTCCTCTTCGGGCGTTAGTTTTTTAGTCACATTGGGAATGCGTTCAAAGCCCGATGAAATGATCTCAATTCCTTTGGCTTCAAGGGCGCCCTGAATACTGCCAAAACTTTCGAAAGGGCCGTAAATGATGATGTCATCTTCCTCCACAAAAATTTCATCCATTCCGAAATCAATCAATTCGAGTTCTAATTCTTCAGGATCTATATTGTTTTTTTTGATCTTGAAATTACAAGTATGGTCAAACATAAAAACCACTGAACCTGCGGTGCCTAAAGTACCATTGCACTTATTGAAATAGCTGCGCACATTGGCCACCGTGCGCACGTGGTTATTGGTCGCTGTTTCCACCAATACGGCAATACCGTGGGGAGCATAACCTTCATACAACAACTCTTTATAATCTGATACATCTTTGTCAGAGGCATTTTTAATGGCGCGCATCACATTGTCTTTCGGCATGTTTGCCGCCTTCGCATTTTGTATCACTGCACGCAAGCGTGAATTAGAATCGGGATCAGCCCCACCGGCCTTTACCGCCATCACAATGTCTTTGCCTATGCGCGTAAAGGTACGGGCCATGTGTGCCCATCTCTTAAATTTTCTTGCTTTTCGAAATTCAAATGCTCTTCCCATGAAATAATTTTTATTAGCCGAGCAAAGATAAAAAAAACTTGTTTTTATCTGCCATCGATCTAAGCGTATGCGGAATTTTCTTTAATCTTGGAAAATGGAGCGACACACGTTTCGAAAAAGCGAAAGATTAAGCAGCAGGAAAATCATCACCGCGCTCTTTGAAAAAGGACAAGCCTTCAACAGCTATCCTTTCAAAGTGCTATGGAATTTGGATGCAGTACTTTCTCCATTTCCAGCACAAATGTGCATTGCCGTGCCCAAAAAAAGCTTCCGCAGAGCCCACGATCGCAATCACATTAAAAGAAAAACGAGAGAGGCTTACCGCAAAAATAAGTCGACACTGTACGCAACACTGATCGAAAAAAATGTGAAAATTTCTCTGCTACTCATTTACGTTGCGAAAGAAGACTTAAATTACGCCATCATTGAAAATAAAATGACAACACTGATCACACAACTGACCAAAAATGTTGCGTAAATTCACCGTCAAAATATTAATAGGCTTGGTGCGTTTGTACCAAGGAATGATATCACCATACCTCGGCGCAAAATGCAGATACGACCCCACCTGCTCACATTATGCGGTAGATGCCTTAAAAAAACACGGAGTTTTTCGCGGGACTTGGTTATCTTTAAAACGCATTTTAAGTTGTCACCCCTGGGGAGGAAAAGGTTATGACCCTGTTCCATAACCAACAAGAAATTAAGAACATGATAAAAAAAACACGATGAAGTCTGCCAAAAGAAAATTATTTCTGCTTGTATCCGCCACTGTAATGCTGATCACTGTTGCTTTTACTGCCGACACCGATCGCTTTGAAATGGCGAAAAACCTTGATGTTTTTGCTTCCATTTACCGCGAACTCAATCTGCATTATGTTGACGAAGTCAATCCGGGAAAACTAATGAAAACTGGAGTTGACGCCATGTTGGAGTCACTTGATCCTTACACCAACTTTTACCCTGAATCAGAAATTGAAGACTTTCAATTGATGACCACAGGACAGTACGGCGGCATTGGCTCCACCATACATACCTCAGGAGAGTCTATCATCATCTCGGAACCCTACGAAGGATTTCCAGCGCAAAAATCGGGTTTGCGCGCCGGCGACAAAATTTTAGAAGTGGGTGGTGAATCTACCAAAAACAAAAACACCGCCGATCTTAGCAAAATACTCAAAGGAGAACCAGGCAGCAAAGTGAAACTCAAAATCGAAAGGCCTGGCACCACGCTTCCTTTTGAAGTAGAAATCACCCGCGAAGAAATTCAAATGAAAAGTGTTCCCTATTTCGGAATGTTGAAAAACAATGTAGGGTATATCAAGCTGACGAGCTTTACCGACAAATGCGCCAAAGACGTAAAAAATGCTTTAGAAGAACTTCAAAATAAGGGACCCTTAAGTGGTCTTATACTTGACCTGCGTGACAATGGCGGTGGACTCCTTCGCGAAAGCATTGACATTGTGAATTTATTTGTTGAAAAGGGAACCCTGGTTGTTGAAACCAAAGGACGCGTTGGTTCAAGCACTGAATCTAAAAAAACACTCGGCGCTCCCTTAGCACCCAACTTGCCTCTTACTGTACTTGTGAATGAACATTCCGCTTCGGCCTCTGAGATCGTGAGTGGTTCGCTACAAGACCTCGACAGAGCAGTGATTGTAGGGCAAAAATCATATGGCAAGGGACTCGTGCAAGGCACCTACAAAACCAATTATAACTCAATGCTGAAAGTAACCATCGCCAAATATTACACGCCAAGCGGAAGATGCATACAGGCCATTGACTACGCCCATCGCGATGACAAAGGAAAGGCAAATAAAATTGCCGACTCTCTGAAAACCGCTTTCAAAACCAAAAACGGCAGACCTGTGCAAGACGGCGGTGGAGTACAACCCGATATTGACGCGCTTTCACCTGAAGCAAATGCCCTTGTTTCAGCGCTCATCACCAAAGATTTTATCTTTGATTTCGTAACGCAGTTTCGTTTAAAGCACGATTCCATAGCCCCCGCAAAATCATTTCAGGTCAGCGATGCTACGTACAACGAATTCATTGCCTACCTTAAAGACAAAGACTACTCCTATACAAGTGAAAGCGAAGAAACCTTGGCAGCATTCAAAAAAACTTCTGAAAAAGAAGAATTCTATGCCTTGCTTAAAACGGAATACGACCTGCTGGAACAAAAACTAAAAGCACAAAAAAAGAAAGATCTTTCCCTCTACAAAGATGTGCTTTCGCAACTGCTTAAAGAAGAAATTGCAAGCCGCTACTACTACCAAAGCGGAAGAATACAAGCTTCATTATTCAATGATCCTTGTATTGACAAGGCCATTGCCGTGTTGATTGCGCCCGAAAAATACAAGGCTATATTGCAACCCGTTAAATAAGCCTACAGCAAAAAATGTCGATAGCCAAAGTAAGCCGCTTCCTTTATGTCTTCGGGCTGTGCTTGTTTGCTGCAGCTTTGCCCCTGTCGAAGTCTTTTCTTACCATCGCTCAAATTGTACTTGGCTTAAGCTGGGTGCTGCAGCTCGATCAAAAAGTAAAAATAAAATACTTCTTAGAGAACCGCATTTTGTGGTGGTTCCTTGCGCTGTGGTTGCTGCATTTCCTTTTCCTCATCAACAGCAGCGACTTTGACTTCGCTCGCCACGACATCATTATGAAATCGCCTTTTTTCGTTTTGCCGTTCGTGGTGGGCAGCACTAAGCAATTGGACACAAAGGAGCTTAAGTTGATCTTGGGTTTTTTCAGCGCAGCGGTGCTCGCAGGAGCCTTAATTGTTATTGGTAAATACATCGCCTCTGAACTGGGTTGGATCAACAAGGTCTTGGAAAAACGAGACTTGTCACCCTTCACCTCGCACATCCGTTTCAGTCTAATGATGTGCTTGACCATCGCCATTCTCGCCAAAGCCTGCAAAGAAAAACACACAAGCGTGGCCGTCTTTGTTCTTGCAACATCGGCAATGGTACTTGCAATGCTGCTCATGCAAGTGATGACTGGAATTTTCATCATCGCTATTCTTTTGCTGCCCTTACTCTTTTATTTTTTCGACTGGGATTACCAGCGCCATATCAAAAAAACAGTACTCTTGATTGCACTTGGCTTAGTGTGCGGACTTGGCTACGTTTATTCAGAAATAAACGACATCCTCGTCCCCAAAGAAACGCAAGTGCTACATGGCAAAACAGCGTTGGGCAATCCCTATTTTCACGACACTGCAAATCCGCTCAAAGAAAATGGCTTTTACGTACACCGCAATGTTTGCGAAAGCGAAATGGCAGCAGCATGGAACTTAAAAAGCCGCATCGCTTACGACAGTTTAGACCACAAAAAACAGCCCATCAAAAACGTTCTCCTGCGCTACCTTGCTTCTTTGGGAGGCACTAAAGACGCTGCCGCTGTAATGGCGCTATCGTCAGCCGACATTCAACACATTGAAGAAGGGGAAGCCAATGCAACCAATGCGAATAGCAATCCTCTTCGCAAAAGATTGCGCGAAATGCTTTGGGAGATCGATGTTTACAAGCAGGGCGGAAATGTAAGTCACAATTCATTAACGCAGCGCTTTATCTACTGGAAAACCGCCACCGAAATTGTGGCTGACCACCTATTGTGGGGCGTTGGTACGGGTGACGTGCAATTGGCCTTCGACGAACGCTATATCCTCGATCAATCAACACTACCAATGGATGTACGCCGCAGAGCCCACAACCAATTTATCACTTTTTGGATCAGCTTTGGCCTCTTTGGATTTCTCTTTTTCATAGCATTGCTGCTGCATTTGGGCATCTTCAGCAAATACCTGAATCAATCTTTTTTAGCGCGCGTATTCCTCGTCATCATCGTATTGTCAATGCTGAGCGAAGACACGGTGGAAACGCAAGCAGGCGTATCTTTCTTTGCCTTTTTCTTTGCCCTTTTTTGGGCCGATCGAAAATCTGTGTAAATTGCAGTATTTACGGGCCTATTAAACAAATGGCCCGAAAATTGACACAAATAATTGTTGCTCTCGTAAAGCAGATATAATTTAACCTTTCAAAGGAAGTAAATATGTTAAAGCAAAGCATGAATCAAAAGCTTTTGCAAAAACTGTCTCCTCAGCAAATTCAGCTGATGAAACTTTTGCAGTTGCCTACCATAGCCTTAGAGCAGCGTATCAAAGAAGAAATTGAAAGCAATCCCGCCTTAGAAGATTTATCTGACAGCGAAGACCAAGAAAAAGAAGAAAGCAATGCCGACGATGTCGAACCAGAGGGCGAAAGTCGTGACGACTTCGACCTTTCAGATTACATATCTGACGATGACGAACCTTCCTACAAATACGAAGCAAACAACCACAGTTCCGATGATGAAGAGCGAGAAGTGCCGCTGTCAATGGGTCAGTCTTTTCAAGAAATGTTGCTCACGCAATTGGGACTGCAAAACATCAACGACCACAAATACATTGTTGCGGAATACCTCATTGGTAACCTTGACGAATCGGGCTATTTAAGTCGTGACCTCGCCTCCATCGTTGACGATATGGCCTTTTACCAATCCATTTCCACCACCGAAGAAGAGTTGCAGGAATTGCTTTCTGTCATTCAATCGTTAGATCCGCCAGGTGTTGGTGCACGCAACTTACAAGAGTGTTTGCTTTTGCAAATCAAAAGAAAAAAAAGAGCCACGCCCAACATTGTTTTGGCGGAAATACTCCTCGACAAATACTTTGACGAATTTTCAAAAAGACACTACGACAAAATCTTCAAAAAACTTGAAATCAACGAAGACAGTCTGAAAGGTGCGATCACTGAAATTTTGAAGCTAAATCCGAAACCTGGAAACTCTGCAAACGAGTCGAACCGAAGTTCACAAGCGGTAGTTCCAGATTTCATACTCATGAGCAGCGACGGCGAGTTAGACTTGCAGCTCAATTCGCGCAATGCTCCTGAACTAAAAATCAGCAAAATGTTTTCTGAAATGCTCAAAGCATACAGCAGCAACAAAGCGGGCGCCGACAGAGAACAAAAGGAGGCAGTGATGTTTGTCAAACAAAAATTGGATTCAGCCAAATGGTTTATCGATGCCATTAAGCAGCGCCAAAACACACTATTGTTCACCATGCGCGCCATTGTTGAATATCAACATGACTATTTTCTCACTGGTGACGACACCAAGCTAAGACCCATGATATTAAAAGACATTGCTGAAAAAGTTGGCGTCGATATATCTACTGTTTCACGTGTCGCCAACAGCAAATACATACAAACACCCTTTGGAACACTGCTTATCAAATCCTTCTTTTCTGAATCATTGCAAAACGACAGCGGCGAAGAAGTATCTACCAAAGAAATTAAGCAAATATTGCAGGAAGCCGTGGAAGCAGAAGACAAAAAAAATCCTTTCACGGATGATGAGTTGATGAAGGCATTAAAAACCAAAGGTTACAACATTGCACGCCGCACTGTGGCCAAATACCGCGAGCAACTTAACATTCCCGTGGGCCGACTTAGAAGAGAATTGTAATGGAAAATCTTGTGCAAGCACCATTGACATCGAAAGAAGAGGTATTGGCAAAAATCATCTCTTACCTCTTTCACCCTTTGTTCATGCCCACCTATGGCATGACGCTACTGTTCTTTAGCAATGCCCTATCGGGGTTTAATCCCTATGCGCTTCCAGAAGTAATGCACAACAATGCGCTTATCTTTGCGGTGGTAATTTCTCTCACTCTTGTTATTCCGGGCATCGCTGCTGTTCTATTGAAACGCATGGGTAAAATACAATCACTTCAAATGAAAACGCGACAAGAACGACAAATTCCATTTGCCATCACAGGATTTTGCTACTTGGCTGCCTATACTATTTTGCAAAACGTGCTTCAACCCGTGAACCACATGGTTTTAATTGTACTCGCCGGTGCCCAATTAGCGATTCTCATTGCCTTAATTGTGTCCGCCTACTGGAAAGTGAGTTTACATATGATTGGCATTGGCGGCCTACTGGGAATGCAACTTTTAATGATTAAACTCTTTCACATTCCTTGGGAAATTTTGTTGTACGCCACTGTGCTCCTGGCTGGGTTCATAGGCTTTGCGCGCCTGCGCTTGAATGCGCACGAGCCGCTCCAAATTTTGGCGGGTTTCGTCATTGGTGTATTAACCGAAACTCTATTTCTGCTAGCATATTAAACGTATTGCGGCATTACTGCCACAAAATCGCATTTATGAAGTCAGCCATTCATAAGGTTAACGTTAGCAGGCTGAATAACAAGAACTCTGATCAAAAGCTTACTCCATTTCCACCATCGTGCGCGCAAACATTGCACCATTTGATAGTTGTCACTAAGCAAAAAAAGGGAAGGTGCTAACTTAGGCTTTAGCTATTGCCCGCTGTATAGCGAAACCCACCCTTTCAAATGAAAACAAATGCATGTGCACTTTTCGCTTTGGCAATGATTGTTGTTCTCTTTTCCTTTTCATCGTGCGGAGATGTCACGCCAAGTTCTAAGAGGGTCACCTTAAAAGTGCATTTCAAAACCTATGAGGGGAAAAATTACGTCTGCTCAACACCCACTTGGAAACCTGAAGAGGCAATGTTGATGCCCTCAAACGCGCCGTGGGATTACGCAACACAAAGCAGTAAGAACGTAGATGCCTTTCAAATTTCAGTTCAAAAAATAAAAAGTGACGGCAGAAAAGTCCATTTTTCAAGCATTGACGACGTTATTATAGAAAACGGAGTGCTTTCCATCCCAGTGCCTGCTATAGACAAATTTGAAATTACAATAAACTTTGCCACCCCTTGTAAAACACATTTACAAAACATTGGATGCGACAATATCATGATGTACGAACTATGGGACAACCACCAGGAATCCACTTCATACGTTCAAATCGGGTCGGACATCAATATAACAATGGTCTCTAGTGATGACGACTACGATAGCGACTTTTTGATTCACCTTTAAAATTCAAAAAAATACAGAAGTTGCAAGTAAAATAGGGCGCTGCACTTTAGCGCATCAGCAAGGACAATCCTACGGAGACAGGACTCAATACAGGGCCATGTTGATCCTCAAACAATTCGCTCAGCGAATAGGAAGCGTAAAGGTTGAACTTTGCATAGCCCAAGCGCGCATATACGCCATATCGATACCAATTGATGTTGTTGATATTGTATTCACGCAACTTGGTATCATTGTCAATAAACTGATAGTAATTCACCACGTTAATACCTGCCTTAGCCCCTAAATAAAGGCGCAAGGGACCGTTACCCTTTGCACGCAATCGCAATTCAATAGGAATTTCAAACCATTGCGTACTTAGTCGATTGAATTTGTAAGCACTTTGCAATGGATATAAAAAAGTTTGCGTGCCATTCGTAGTATATAAAAAATGACCATTGTTCTGCACGTTTTCAAAACTATAACCGACACCAGCAGCAAAAGAAAAAACACTGTTGGCGATCGGCCAATCCTTCAATAGAGCAATATTACAACCTATCGACATCCATGGTTTTTGCACAATAGAACTTGGTGTGTACAGCCACATATTGCTGGTTAAATCAAATACAATTCTATCGGCACTGTGGGCGCGATTTTTTTTGTGCAGCGTGCCGTCAGCGGCAAATGCAGTAGCACCGAGCACTATTAAAATGAGCAAGGCGACCCTCTTTTTCATTGCTTATCCAACCGCTTTTTTCGACTTTGATTTGGCAATCATCTTTTTCGCGGCTGCACAAATACTTTCGGTGTCGTAGTGACATTCTTTATACAAATCTTCCTGACTACCATGTTCAATGAATTTATCAGGAATACCCAAACGTACAACATGTGCCTGATAACCGTTGTCGCTCATGAATTCAAGTATGGCAGAGCCGATACCACCCATTATGCATCCGTCTTCCACAGTAATCACATTTTGAAATTTAGCGAATACTTCGTGCAACAGCATTTCATCAATAGGTTTAGCAAAACGCATGTCGTAGTGCGCTGCAGAAATACCGTCCACCTCGAGTTTGGCACAGGCGCTTACAGCGAAATTACCCACTTGTCCTATCGTCAAAATAGCAAGGTCATCGCCATTGACAGTTCTTCTTCCTGTACCAATTTTAATCGCTTTCATCGGTGTTTTCCAATCCACCATTACGCCTTCACCGCGCGGGTAGCGAATAGAGAAAGGTCCGTTGCCGTCTAGTTGCGCGGTGTACATGAGATTGCGCAATTCAGATTCATTCATTGGTGCCGACACCACCATATTGGGAATGCAGCGCATGTACGCAATATCATATGCACCGTGGTGCGTAGCGCCATCGGCTCCTGCAAATCCAGCGCGATCCAAACAAAATACCACAGGTAAATTTTGCAGTGCCACATCGTGTATTACCTGATCGTACGCGCGTTGCATGAACGAAGAATAAATGTTGCAAAAAGGAATCAATCCTTCAGTAGCCAATCCTGCCGAAAAAGTAACAGCGTGTTGTTCGGCGATACCCACATCAAAAGCGCGATCGGGCATTGCCGCCATCATAATATTTAAAGAACTGCCGCTCGGCATTGCCGGCGTAATGCCCATTATTTTTGGATTTTTCTCAGCGAGTTCCACAATCGTATGTCCGAAGACATCTTGGTATTTCGGCGGTTGCGGAGATTGCGGTGTTACCTTAATGATTTCACCCGTGTCTTTATTGAAAACGCCCGGAGCATGCCAAGTAGTTTGATCGCCAAATTCAGAATGCACAAAACCCTTTCCTTTTTTGGTAAGGACATGCAGTATTTTAGGACCGGGAATGTCCTTCAAATCTTTTAAAACCTTGGCCAAATTCTTTACATCATGGCCATCAACAGGGCCGAAATATCGAAAGTTCAATGACTCAAACATGTTGCTTTTTGAAAGCAAAGCAGCTTTTACACCGTTTTCTACCTTTTGCACAATGGCTTGTGCATTGGGACCGAACTTGCTTATTTTACCCAACAAATGCCACACTTCATCTTTCACCTTGTTGTAGGTTGGAGAAGTGCTCATTGCTGTTAAATATTCTTTGAGTGCGCCCACATTGGCATCAATAGCCATGCAGTTGTCATTCAACACCACCAACATATTCGATGGCTGAACACCCCCGTGATTGAGGGCTTCAAAAGCAAGGCCGGCCGTCATGGCGCCATCGCCAATCACGGCAATGTGCTGACGGTCTTCAATTTTTTTATAGCGCGAGGCCACTGCCATTCCAAGTGCTGCTGAAATTGACGTAGAAGAATGGCCAACACCAAAAGTATCGTATTCACTTTCTGAACGTTTCGGAAACCCGCTAATACCGTGGTATTTTCTATTGGTGTGAAAAACCGATTTTCTACCGGTCAATATCTTATGGCCGTAAGCCTGATGGCCTACATCCCAAACAATTCTGTCGTAAGGAGTATTGAAAATATAGTGCAGAGCAACTGTTAGCTCGACCACGCCAAGGCTCGCACCGAAGTGCCCCCCTTTCACCGAAACAACATCAATTATGAATTGACGCAACTCGTCGCTTACCTGCACCAACTGATTTTCCTTCAGTGCCCGAAGGTCTGATGGAATTTCGATCTTGTGAAGTAGTTCCCCTGCTTTAAAGTCCATTGCGAAGTTTAACGAAATACTTTGTAAAAATAGCATAAAACAAGGGGAAGTCAAATTAATATGAAGCAACGATGAAGAGAAAGTAAAAAAGTAAGCGCGGTTGCAACTGCACAAAAGCGCAACAAGAAAGTCGAATTAGCGCCAATAAACGGGCATATTCATTGCCACAGAGCATCCATTTACAAGTCTCTACTGCGACAAAAAACATCGGGCTAGCAAAAAAAAAGGCGTTCCGCAATGGAACGCCTTTTGTGAAAATTCAATGTATACTATGCTTTAGGCGCGACCAATTTGAGTCTTACTCTTTTTACTTTTTCTTTAATTCTGTAGGCCAAGTAGTACAGCACTGGAACCAAAATCAAAGTAAGGAAAGTAGCGAACGACAATCCGAAAATAATCGTCCACGACAAAGGACCCCAAAAAGCAACACTGTCACCACCAAAATAAATTTGAGGGTCTAGATGCGTAAACATCGTTACAAAGTCAATGTTGAAGCCGATCGCCAAAGGCAACATCCCCAAAATAGTAGCAGTGGCAGTAAGGATAACCGGAGTCATACGAATTCTACCTGCTTCAATAATGGCTTCACGCACTGGCTTGCCTTCTTCAATCATAATGTCAATAAACTCAACGAGCAAAATACCATTTCGTACCACAATACCCGCCAGAGCCACAATCCCGATCATCGTCATGATGATAGAGAAGTTCATTCCTGTGATTGCCAAACCGAGCAATACACCAATGATACTCAACAAAATTTGAGAAAGTATAATCACCGTTTTGCTGATGGAGTTGAATTGAATGATCAGGATCAACAAGATAATACCCACCGAAATCAACAATGCCGTAGACAAGAAACTCATTTGTTCAGCTTGCTCTTCTTGCTGACCGGTATAACTAATCTCAACGCCTTTTGGCACAGTAAATCCGGCAGAAGCACTTTGAATGGCAGCGACCACCTCATTGCCGTTGTAGCCAGTCAATACATTTGAACCCAAGGTCACTACCCTTTTTTGATTTTTTCTTTTGATACCACCATAGGTTGTACTGTACTCGATATCAGAAAAAGCTGACACTGGTACCTGACGAATTTGTCCGCCCTTGGCCATGTCCCTGTAAGTGATTTTCATGTTGCTCAACACATCAATGTTTTTGCGTTGGTCTTCTTTGTAGCGCAACATGATTGGGTAATCGTCATTCGCATCTTTAAATCGCGACACTTCCCATCCTGATATTGCGAAGCGCAATTCACCCCCAATCTGGTTGGTTTTGATGCCTTCACGATTCAATCGTTCGCGGTCAACTTTAAACGAAATCTCAGGTTTACTGTTGATCAAATCGCTTTTCAATTCTTCAATACCCGGAATTTTCACCGAGTCCAAATAGTGTTTCAAAGCATTGGACGCAAACATTAAATCTTCAAAGCGATCGCCGGAAATTTCAATGTTGATCGGCTTTCCAACGGGCGGACCGTTTTGTTCCTGACTCACTGTAATTTCAGCACCAGCGATGCCCTTCACGGCTTTTCTGACTTTATCAAGAAAATCAGCCGTTGAGCGACCGTTTCGCTTGCCAAATTCAACAAAGGCAACACCCACTTTTCCCTTGTGTGTTTGCGCACTTCTATCGAAGTTATCTTCTGATGCACCCACCGCCACGTTCGCCATTACCGACTCCACAATATCCGTATCGTGCTGCACTACCTTCATCACTCTTTTTTCTACCTCTCTAGTGATAGAATCAGTGTAGTACACATCAGTTCCTACAGGCAAACTAACATAAACGTATATAAAATTAGGATCGGCTGTCGGAAAAAATTCAACCTTTGGTTTACGCACCACCATTAAAACAATGGCCAGCACCAATAACCCGAGCGTACCCAAAAGCAGTTTCCCCGGACGGGCCAAAGCCCAATCCAAAAAGCGAGAATATTTTTCTTGAATAGAAGGCCACGTTTTGTTTTGAAATTTTTTAATTGCTTTTTCCATCACAAATTGGTAAAACAAATACACCAACAACATCGTCAGCATAAAATTACCAATACCGCGTGCAGCGTGTTCTTCAGAACCTGCAGAGAAATCGGCAGCGTAACACAACACCGTCAAGAAAATCAACACCAAGGCCACCAAACGCATTCTTTTTTTCTTCTTCGTTTGATCCACTTCCTCATGACCTTTCATGAAACTCACTGCAAATACAGGATTCATAATATAGGCCACCACGAGCGAAGCCGTTAAAGTGATGATCAAGGTAATAGGCAAATATTTCATGAACTGCCCCATCATACCACCCCAAAAAGCCAGCGGAACGAAAGGCGCCAATGTAGTTGCCGTACCCGACAACACGGGCAAGAAAACCTCACCAGCCGCATACTTGGCCGCTTGCTTGATAGGCATTTTACCATTGTCGTAAATACGGTGCGTATTTTCAACCACTACGATGGCATCATCCACCACAATACCGAGGCCGAGCAAGAACGCAAACAATACAATCATGTTCATTGAAAAACCAATTCCCGATAAAACAATAAAGGCAATCAACATCGACAATGGAACCGACAAACCAACGAACATTGCATTGGTAGCACCCATAAAAAACATGAGGATGATGGTCACCAAAATAAATCCGATGATGATGGTATTGATCAAATCGTGCAGCGTAATGCGAGTTTCCTTTGATTGGTCACCCGTCAAGGTAACTTTCAATGCCTTTGGAAAAGAGTTGGCCTGCATTTCGTCAACAATCTCACGAATTTTATCAGAAGAAGCTATCAAATTTTCGCCGCCTTTTTTAACGATATTCAAGGTGATTACATTTTCGCCATTGTGGCGACCAAAGCTTTCTTGTTCTTTGTGTGAATCAGCAACATCAGCAATATCGCGCAAATATACAGGCGAACCATTGCCAGAGTTGATCACCAAATTTCCAAGTTTTTCAACGTCGGTAAAATCGGCTGTAATACTCACCGAGCGACTCATTCCGTTTACGGTAATGTTACCCGCTGAAGAGGTTTTGTTTTCATTGCTTACGGCTTGCTGAATGTCCCACAAAGAAACCATTGACGCCTGCATTTTGTGCATATCGACATTGATTTGAATCTCTCTGTCTAAGGCGCCCACCAAGTCCACGCGTTTGATTTCTTTCAGGCTTTCAATTTTGTCTTTCAGTGCATCAGCGTATTGTTTCAATTTGTCCAAACTGAAATCGCCAGATACATTGACAAACAAAATTGGCATTTCAGAAAACTCAATTTCATTCACAGATGGCGACGCTAAAATCTCAGAAGGATAAGGAGGCAAGTCTCGTTCAGCTTGATCTACCGCATCTTTTACTTTTTGTTTGGCCTCGGCAACAATGGCATCAGAGTTGAACTCCACCATGATCACCGACATGTCCTGCACTGAACTGCTGGTGATTTTTTTAACCCCAGAAATCGCTTTCAGTTTTTTCTCAATGGGCTTGGTCACCAAGTTTTCAATGTTCTTTGGAGACGCACCCGGATAGATCGTTGACACCGCAATTGTCGGCAAAACGATATCCGGAAATTTCTCTTTTGGCAATGCGTTGTAGGCCAAAATACCTGCCAACGTAATGAAAATAGTAAGCAAATAAATTGCCGTTTTATTGTCGATCGCCCAGCTGGTCGGCCGGAACTCTTTGAATTTCTTTTCCATGATTTTTACAATCTAAAGTTGAACTAATGTTGAATCGCGTCGCCGTCGTTTACGTTTTGGTAGCCTTTGGTGATAATGATTTCGCCAGCCGATAATCCCTTTAAAATTTGAGTAGCACCATTGTAGCTTCCGCCAACTTCCACTGCTTTTTTCTTCACTGTTGTTGCTGCACCCGATTTTTGTGCTACAAAAATAAAATTACCAGCTTCACCTTGCTGCACTACATCGGTAGGCACTACAATGGCTGAATCAACTTTGTAATCAACAATTTTAAGCACAGTGATCATGTTCGGATGGTAATCTTCGTTGGCATCGGTCAAAGCCACCTCAACAGTGAAAGTGCGCGACATTGGATTGATCACTTTTGCTGAATAAGTTGCTTTTGCCAACACTTCTTTTTTCAAATCAGGAAAAAGCAAAAGCACTTCGCTTCCGGTTTTTACGTTGGCCGCATATTTTTCAGGAACTTCTCCTTTTACTTTTAAGAGCGAAAGATTCACCACTTGAAAAGCAGGCGCACCAGGCGCTGCCGCTTGTCCAACTTTTACGTTCACCGCATCAACAACACCGTCGATAGGCGATTCAATGCGCATCATATCCAATTGTTCACGCGTGGTCGCCAATCTTTTTTCCAAGGCTTCTTTGTTTGTTCTGGCAGAGATGAATTGCATTTCCGATCCAATTTTTTGGTCCCACAATGCCTTTTGTTTATCGTACATCGTAGTAGCCAATTCCAATTGGGTTTTCAATTCTTCAATGCCTTGCAGGCCCAATTTATTGTCGAGTTCAGCCAGGGTTTGTCCTTTTTTCACTTCCTGTCCGGCCACCACATTTACTCTTGCAACAACACCCATTGAGCGCGCTGTTACGGTCACACTTTGGTCGGCGTCAATGCGCCCTTGCACTTCTACATAATGGCGAAAAGAACGTGGAGCCAAGGTTTCTACCACCACCATTTTTCCTTCGGCCTCCAGGCTTGTGGTATCTTCTTTGGCAATTTGCATTTCTAACTCTTTAATTTGCGAAGACAAAGTTGCATATTCTTTTTTCAAGTCGGCCAGCTGCGCTGATTTGTCTTTTTCTCCGCAGCCCACCAGCACTGCTGATGCGATGAGCAGTACACTTAATGTTTTCATTTTAGTAGATATAGTTTTCATTGTATATTTTCTTATTTTATTAAACCTGTCGCTTTTTCGTAATCTGTTTTGGCAATCATATAATCGTACATCGCAGTGTAATAATTCACATTCGACTCCTTGAGCGACGATTCGCCATTGATGACCTCAAGCACAGAACCCAACCCTTGCTCGTACTTCAATTTAGACACCGTGAATACTTCCTCTGCCAATTTCATATTCGCTTTTTGTGAAGAAAGCGATTGAACCGCGTTTTTAAATACAATCAAAGCGTTTTGAATTTCCATGTCAATCGCATTTTCAATATAAGCGATCGAATTCTCTGATTTTACCACATTCAAGCGCGCTTGTTGTTTTTTGAAATAGGTTTGTCCGCCATCCCACACTGGAATACTCAATTTTATGCCCACCAAACCTGTTGGATACCAAGTTTTGCTGAAATCAAAAAAGGTATAGGTAGGACGCATCGCATTTTCGCTAAAGCTGCCGTACGCCGCTAAAGTTGGCATCCATTTCATGTTGTTTCTCTTCAATTCCAATTGATTCATTTTCAACTGCAATTGCGCCATTGAATAATCGGGACGCACACCGTAATCAAATTTGCCTGAAACACCTGCAGCATCCTGCACCTCCGCATTCAAGTTCAAAGTATCTTTCAAGGTGATGGGAGATTCCATCTTCAAACCCATTTGAAACTTCAAAACATAGGTCGTCATTTCCATCAAACGCGCCACTTTTTCCTTTTCAGAAAGTAAGTTGTTGTACGTCAGTGTTATTCTATCTACATCTAACTTCTCTACCAATCCATTTTGATTCATGGCTTGCATTTCACCCAATAATTTTTTGATGCGCTCCACCTGAACATCCAATAAAGACGCCCTTTCTTTGGTAACCAGCACAAAATAATAGGCTTTGGTAACCGCCACTGTAACTTCCACTTTTGAACGCTCTACATTTTTTTTCGCCAACTCCATATATGACCGAGATGCCTCCAAAGCAACGATATAGTCACTATTGAAAATCAATTGAGATACTTGAATACCCGCTGACATATTGTATTGTATACCAAATTGCACGGGGACATACATATCCGACGGAGCCTTAGGATCAAACGCTTTCGCGGGAATTAACGAAGTTGGAATCTTCAAAAAATCCTGATTGTCAACACTTGCTCCAATTTGCGGAAGTCCCATCCCTGTGATTTCCTTTTTTTTCATATCGGCGATTTGCTCGTCGATGATCACATTTTTATGATTCGCGTTGTTGACTATCGCATAATCAATGGCTTCTTTCAATGTAAACTCTTGTGCAAACACAAAGCTTGTGCAAAGGCTTAAAGCCGCTAAGACAAAATTCTTTTTCATTTTTTAATACTTATTTAATATTCTATGATGCCACTGAAAAAACAAGTGGTTGAGCGATTTGCAAACAATTTGCATCCATCAAACGACGCATTTCAATCAATCCCTTTTCACTCGAAATACCGGCAACGTGGTATTTTACCATTTCTAAATACACTTCGGCGAATTTAAATTTAGTCGCCGGAAACACACGCGCGTCAAAAGTCATGTCTACTTTCATGATGTACAAAGTAACGATGACTTCAATATTGAAATCGCTGCGGTACAATCCTTCACTGACACCCTTTTTGATGTTGGTCAACATCGTATTGTACAAAAATTCATTTCTGTAGGCAATGAACTGACTCCAGGCTTCATGGTAAAATTTTTCCAAATCACTGTGTAATGAAGGATGCATCTGCACCAGATTGCTGCAATAAAAATTGGTCAATTCACAAAGTTCTTCAATGGCGTTTAAATCTTTTGCAACTATGTCGCGCACCACTTGCACATCGTAAGCCAACTTCCACTCCATTGACTTCGCGGCCAATTCAGGTCGGTCCTTCACATACTTATACAATGTTTTTTTTGACACCTTCAACTCTTTCGCCATGTCGTCCATCGTGATTTTCTTGATACCGTTCTTCATGTACACTTCTGTAGTCCTTCGGTACAACTCATATTCTTGACTTTCCATAAGCTAAATATTTTAAAATGTTTCCAAATGTAGATGAATTAGCAATTTAACACAATGTTTTATTGAATTCGTTTCCGAATAATAGGTGAATGGTAAAAAAAAGAGGTTTAACGTGCGCTTGACTGCGGTGAAATCTTTCAAGTTATTGCGTACTTTTATAGCACAATCAAAAGTAAAAACCATGGGTACCAATTCTGCAGCAAGCAAACAAAGCTCCATTAAGACACTGCTGACTTCGTCGGCTTTTGGCACTGAAGTAGTGGTGAAAGGCTGGGTGCGCTTTTTCAGAAGCAATCGCTTTGTGATTTTAAATGACGGATCGAGCATACACAACATACAAGCGGTATTAAACCTCGACAAAGTGAGTGCAGAAGAATGCAAGCACATTTCGGTGGGTGCTTGCATGAGCATCACAGGGCAGCTGATGGCCTCGACCGGTACCGGACAAAGCGTTGAAATTCACGTGGCGTCCTTTGAAGTATTGGGCGCAGCCGATCCTGAAAAATATCCGCTACAACCCAAAAAACACTCCCTTGAATTTTTGCGGGAGATTGCCCATTTGCGCCCGCGCACCAATACCTTCAGCGCTATATTGCGTTTGCGTCACGCCATGACTTTTGCCATTCACCAATTTTACAACGACCGCGGATTCATCAATGTTCATACGCCCATCATCACTGGTTCCGACTGCGAAGGCGCAGGTGAAATGTTTCGCGTTACTACACTCGATGCTAAAAATCCGCCTTTGAAAGAAGATGGCTCGGTAGATTACAAACAAGATTTCTTTGGCAAAGAAACCAACCTCACCGTGTCGGGCCAATTGAACGGTGAATTGGCAGCATTGGCCTTGGGAAAAATTTACACTTTTGGACCCACCTTCCGCGCTGAAAACTCAAATACGTCGCGGCACCTCGCCGAATTTTGGATGATAGAACCCGAAGTTGCTTTCAACGATATCACCGACAATATGGACTTGGCGGAAGACTTCCTCAAATACCTCATTTCATATGCTTTAAACAACAACCTCGACGATTTGGAGTTTTTGAAACAACGACTTCTTGACGAAGAAAAAGACAAGCCCAAAGAACAGAGAAATGAAATGGATTTGCTTGAAAAACTGCGCTCTGTAGTTGAAAATAAATTTGAACGCATCACCTACACCGAAGCCATTGAAATATTGCGCAATTCAAAACCACACAAAAACGGAAAGTTTCAATTCCCAGTTGGAGATTGGGGCTTTGACATGCAAAGCGAACACGAAAAATACCTCGTTGAAAAACATTTTAAAAAACCAGTCATCGTCACCAACTACCCTGCTGCCATAAAAGCCTTTTACATGAAGCAAAATGACGACGGAAAAACCGTTGCGGCGATGGACGTGCTGCTTCCCGGAATAGGTGAAATCATTGGTGGTTCGCAGCGCGAAGACAATTATGAAAAGCTGCTCGCTGCCACTCAAAAATTCAACATTGCTGAAAAAGACATTTGGTGGTACCTCGATACGCGCCGCTTTGGCACTGCACCTCATGCGGGCTTCGGACTGGGTTTTGAAAGATTAATGCTTTTTATTTCAGGAATGGGAAATATCCGCGATGTGATTCCATTTCCACGCGCACCTAAAACAGCAGAGTTTTAAATTAAATTTAAGTACTATGAATACAGCCATCAACTTCTTCCCACCCGAATGGTTTCCGCAATACGCGGTGCAACTCACATGGCCGCACAAAAACACCGACTGGGCTGACATTTGGGATGAAGTTCAAGAGTGCTACAAAACAATTGCTTTTGAAATTTCAAAACGACAAGATCTCATCATTGCAGCGCAGGATGTAGAAGAGGTAAAAAGCTATGTTCAACATTGCAATTTAGCGAACATTCAAATTTACCAATGTGACATTGACGACACCTGGGCGCGCGATCACGGTGGCATCACCATTTTGGAAAACGGAAAACCCTTGATTTTAAATTTCCGATTCAATGGATGGGGCAAAAAGTTTGCCGCCAAAAAAGACAATGCTATTACAAAAAAATTATATGATGCCAATGCTTTTCCTTTGTCGTGGAGCATTAAAGACATGAACCATGTGGTGATGGAAGGCGGCTCGCTGGAAGTAGATGGAAAAGGAGTGCTGATGACCACCAGTCAGTGTTTGCTCGAAGTAAACCGCAATGCCCATTTATCCAAAGAAGAAATTGAAGCGCTGCTAAAAGAAACTTTGCACGTTGAAAAAGTATTGTGGATCAATCATGGCTATTTGGCAGGCGACGACACCGACAGCCACATTGATACTCTGGCGCGTTTCTGCGATGAAAACACCATTGCCTATGTACAGTGCAATGACAAAAACGACGAGCATTACGAGGAACTTTCATTGATGGAAAAAGAATTGCAAAGCTGCACCAACCTTAAAGGCGAAAAATACAAACTTGTCGCTTTACCAATGGCTGATGCTGTTTACGATGAAGACGGACAAAGGCTTCCGGCCACTTATGCGAATTTCCTCATTATGAACGACGCTGTACTTTTTCCCATTTACAATTCGTCAAAAGATACCGAGGCGCTGAGCATCATCCAATCCATTTTCCCCAAAAAAGAAATCATCGCGATCAACAGTGTGCCGCTGATCAAACAACACGGCTCTATTCACTGTATCACCATGCAATACCCTGCGTGGTGAATCCTTTTTATTCTATAAACTTCTAATGGTCCTTAATCGTACTTGTAATTTTAAGTTTAAGGTGATAGATCCTTCGGAAGACAACGGGTACAATTGCGGATAATCGTTTAAACTTTAAATGATTATCCGTAATTATACCAGTCTTGTGACAGAAGTGGCGATAGATCCTTCGGAGTACCTCAGGAAGACAATCATTCTCGAAAAACCTATGTAGAAAATTGTTCGCATTTGTCCTCCTGAGATTTGAGAATAAGAGGAGAAACGAAGTTTCGGTCTTTGAAGGATCTATCGCCCTATACATGAATCTACTGGTACGATTCCGGATAATCATAACTTTAATTATATCTGCAGAAAGGCACAAACTGAACGTTGAGAAAAAACAATGGATCGCCTCTAAAATGTCAGATTTGACAGTGGACTATACTGACGGTGGAATTCGTCCACTCATTCCGGAAAGCACCTCAGGACCTAATTGCTTCGTTCTATCCATTTTATTTTCAGGAGGCCTTTCAGGATGAATTATTTGTGCAAAATTCATAGCAAAAGATTTTAATGGTTCACATGTGCAACACTACATCGGCAACATCAAATAAATATTCTTTGTGTGTAATCAACACTACAATGCAATCTTTTTTGATTTCTTGAATGGTAGCCAAAATTATGTCTTCATTTTTGCGGTCAAGAGCGTTGGTCACTTCGTCTAAAATGATAATAGGACTCTTGCGAATGAGGGCGCGGGCAATGGCGATGCGCTGCATTTCTCCGCCAGAAAATCCACGGGCATCTTCGAGCACCAGAGCATCCAAGCCTTCGGGCAATTTATCCAACAGCGATTTGAGTCCCGACTTATATGCCGCATCCAAAATTTCAGCATCGGTGTAAGTGCCCAAAAAAGAAATATTCGAGCGTATAGAGGCGCCAAAGAGCATTGTGTCTTGAAGCACGTAGGCGATTGACGCTTGGTATTGTTTCAAGTCTGTTGCCGACAGCGATTGACCATCCACCCATATCTCCCCCTGCTGCGGCGAAATGAGTCCGCAAATCAAATCCGACGTGATGGTTTTACCAACACCGCTTGGACCTGTCAACACATAAAAATTACCTTTTTGAAAAGACATGTTTACGTTTTCTAAAATTTGTTTCTCTCCAAACGAAAAATGAATATTTTTCAATTCTAAAGAAGACAAATCTTTTACAGCAAAAGTCTCCGCCGCGCCTTGCGTATGCGATTTTGCCAAAGCCACAATTTCAGAAAAACGGTTGAACGATGGAATCAAATTACTGATGTAACTTGTTGTTTGCACCAAACTCATGCTTTGCGAAATCACTCTTGAAAAAAGCACCAACAATATCAAAAGCGAAGCAATAGAAAGCAAATTGTAATGCACACTCAGGGAGATCATCATTATGATGATAATAGCACCCGACAAAGTGTAGAGTAAATCGCTCGCCGCGTCAATGTTCGATTTTCGGATTTCATTATTGTACACGCTCACCATCTGCTCTTCAAATTGATCGGCCTTCTTTCCTTCGAGGCGATGCAATTTAACCAACTTAATACCACGAAGGGTTTCGCTTAAAAACTTTTGCATTGATTCGCCCAGGCCAATATTGCCTTTACCCAAATTATAGTTGGCGCGAAAAACATAGCGCTGAATAAAAAATAAAAACGATAAAATCAGAAGCAATAATGCTGTCAAAACTGGCGATATCCATATGGCAAATAGCAACTGAATGCCCACTACAATAAAACCCTGTGTCGTTTGAAATAGCATATGGGCAAGCGTTCTCACGGAGCGACTCTCGGTTTTGAGCAAATTGATAATTTGCGAAGACGGCACTTTCAAATAAAATTCCCAGTTCGCAAACAACAATGTTTTGGTGGCTTCTACCACAAATTGATTTGAAAAGCGTGCCAGCGTGCGCTGTGTGTACAACACTTGCAGAGCCTTGAATAGTGCATACAACAATAAAATACAAAAATACAGAACAAGCATTTGATTCAATCCGCCGCCCCAACCCAAAAACTCAAATACTGGGGTAAAGCGCGATGCGCCTTTGTTCTGAAAAGACTCTAAAAGCGGAATGATCATCACAATGCCTACGCCCTGAAAAAAAGAAAACAGGACACCAAAAAGCAAAATCAAAATAATCTTCCAACGAAAATGTTGAAACATCAAACGAATAAAAATCAACAGAGACCTAAAAGTGTGCATGCAATGTAAATCGATCGTAAATAATTGTACTGCTCAACGCTCAAGCGAAATTAGTCTTTTTTGTCACGCGTTTTCTAAATCAAAAAATTAATATACTTCGCTGCTTTTATGGCTTTTCTCACCTCAACAGCACTGTATGTTGCTGCACAAATTACTTCCTCCAATTCATTGTTCAACTCGAGCCACTCCGCATATTGAAAGCGCTGTGCTATAGGTTGCACTCGATCCTGAATGTGCTGCACTACAATAGCAGAAGGCAGCGGCAACTCAGCAACAAAAGCCATTGCATCGGATTGAGAAAGCATCAAATCAGCAAAATGCATCGATACTTCTATACTCAACTTTCCATCTTTGTTCGCCACAGTCAACAGCGGAAAAATTTTGGCCAACTTAGGAAAAACGGTATTCCTATATATTGAACATTCGTGGTAATTTTCTTTTATCTGCAAATATTGCGACACGCTTGTCACTTCAAAAAACTCTGACTCTGCCGACGAAAAAGCGCAACTGACTACTTTGGGTTTGTGCACATCAACAGTGTCATTGGCGGCGTCAAAATACCAACTTCCGATTTGCATAGCCGTTTGAAAATACTCGTGTCGAACCTCTCCCCATATCACTTTGAATACACCGCCTTCTTCCACAAAATCGCGCAACGCGAAAAAAGGCGACGCAGCATCGTTGATTTCACAAGTACAAATGTACTTGTGGGCAATAAGCGATATTGGGTAACACAATCCAATGGGATACTCGGTCGCCGTTTTAGCCGCATACATCTTCTTTTGTTTGTGCACCATCTGTATCAAAACCTGCAATTTCGAAGCATCGCTGTGCACTATTTTTTCACCCCTCCACAAAGCATCAAGCAATACTCTGATCTCCAAAAATCCGCTCGTCAATGCTTCTATATTTGGCACAACAAATTTCTCAGTCAATTGAATTTGTAAGTCATCAATCGGCTGCAATCCATTTCTTTCTAAATAACCGTACATCTATTTCTCTGATTAAAGCATTTAAAGTAAATTCGACCAAACATAATTACTACTTTTTCCCAAGTATTCACAACAATTCAACAGGCGGCGATGAACATCAGCAAAAAAGAAATCATCAGAATCAAAAGTCAAGTGAAAACCAACTTCGGTGCGCTGGGGATTGAAGTCTCGACTGTAGACAGAACCTTAGTCAAAAACCCATCTGTTTTCAAACTATTCACGATATTTCACGC
>CANFBW010000044.1 GCA_947444925.1 Flavobacteriales bacterium
GTCAATGACATACCAGTAGTGACCTTTACTTTACCAGACGACCAAATGTGCATTGACGAAGCAGCCGTAGTATTAAGTGGCGGCTTACCAGCAGGAGCAGGCGGAGTGTACACAGGACTTGGCGTTGCAGCGGGAAGTTTCACGCCAGCAACAGCAGGCGCAGGACCACACACTTTGACCTATACTTATACAGATGGCAATGGCTGCGACGATGTTAAAACCGATGTAATGACGGTCAATGACATACCAGTAGTGACCTTTACTTTACCAGACGACCAAATGTGCATTGACGAAGCAGCCGTAGTATTAAGTGGCGGTTTACCAGCAGGAGCAGGCGGCGTTTACACAGGCTTTGGCGTTGCA
Organism: Flavobacteriales bacterium; assembly: GCA_947444925.1. GTDB lineage: Bacteria > Bacteroidota > Bacteroidia > Flavobacteriales_C > JAHEZL01. Next base: position 364 of record CANFBW010000044.1, read on the forward strand.
GCGGGAAGTTTCACACCAGCCACAGCAGGCGCAGGACCACACACTTTGACCTATACTTATACCGATGGCAATGGTTGCGACGATGTTAAAACCGATGTAATGACAGTCAACGCGATACCGGTCGTGACCTTCACTTTGCCGGATGATGCAATGTGTATCGACGAAGCCGCAGTAGTATTAAGTGGCGGTTTACCAGCGGGCGCAGGCGGAGTGTACACAGGACTTGGTGTTTCAGCAGGAAGTTTCACACCAGCCACAGCAGGTGCGGGTCCACACACCTTTACCTATACTTATACCGATGGCAATGGCTGCGACGATGTTAAAACCGCCGTGATGATCGTGAATGCTTTACCTGTCATAGCTTTTAGTTTAGCGGATGATCAAATGTGTATCAATGAGGACGCGCAAGAAATTGTAACTTATACTCCAGCTGGTGGTGTTTTGAGTGGTGGTGGTGTTGTAGGTACGAAGTATGATCCTTCAACGACAGTGGTAGGTGTGCATCCAATAAAATACAAAGTAATCGATGTGAATGGCTGTGCCGATTCGCTCATCGATAATATGACGGTTAATGCTCAGCCAGTTGTTACTTTCGCTCTTGCAGACAAACGCATGTGTATTGATGAAGCGCCACAAGCGATTACGTTGGTATCTCCTTTAGGTGGTTTTTTTACAGGTGAAGGAACTACTGGCGTGAAAGGAATTGACTACGATCCAGCAACAACGACTGCAGATGTGCATACCATTAAGTACTTTTATACTGATGGAAATGGTTGTACCAATCAAGCGCAAGATAATATGACCGTTGATCCGCTGCCAGTTGTAGTGTTGGCAGATGATACAATTTGTGATAAAAGTTCAACTGCTTTTGATGTTGGAGCAGGATTTAAAACCTATCAATGGTCACAACATGGTGTTGGACAAAGTCAAAGCACCATTGCAACGGTAGCCGGACAATACTTTATTACGGTAAGTAATCAATTTGATTGTGTTATTTCCGACAGTGCTATTTTAGTGGTAAATCCTATTCCCAATCCTGAATTGGGTGCAGATACAGCAATGTGTGCGGGTGATATAATAGAGTTGAATCCAGGTACCTCACACGCTTTAATTTACCAATGGACTCCAGCAGGCAATCAAGCTACTCTTTCAGTAAGCACAACTGGTGAATACAAAGTGAAGGTGATTGACAATATTGGTTGTTTCAATACAGATTCGATCTTTGTGCAGAAGCAGGAGTTACCTGTAGCTACTATGGGGAACGATACCACCATGTGTGACAATGGCTATGATCACCTCACGTTAAGGTTGCAGTACAGTGGAAATAAAGAGTTGTTGTGGAGCACAAATGATAAGAATGTTGACAGTGTAGTAGTGGGTGAAACTGGCGCTTACTGGGTGCAGATTACCGATTCCAATTCTTGCTTCGTGAAGAAAACCATTGACGTTTCACGATTGTGTCCAGATTATAAATTCAAATGGCCCAATGTTATGACGCCAAATGGAGACGGAAAAAATGATGAGTTTCATCCTTATGCTATCGACGACAGTAATTTTCAACAGGTAATGGCCAATATGGAGAAAATTAATTTTGTGGTTTTCGACAGATGGGGAGTTAAAGTATTTCAGTCAGAGAAGGTTATTCCAAGGTGGGATGGTAAATTCAATGGAGGAGATTTGCCTGCTGGCACCTATTTTTGGATTGTAAGATATTCTAATTCTGCTGGAAATTCATACGAAGACACGGGGTATTTGACATTGATTCGTTAAGATGATTGTTGCACTGTAATATTTGATAAATTAGAGCCGCCGAGTTGCGGCTCTTTTTTTTTGCTATGGTAAGAATTGCATTTTCATTTGGACTTTTAATCCTGTTGGCGTTTTCACCAACACCCCATTTCAAGGCTTCGCATTTTAAAACAAAGCACGTGATTGTGTTAGTGATTGATGGTCCCCGTTATACCGAAACATGGGGAGACAGCGCAAGAAGGTACATTCCGAATATGGCTCAGAAAATGCTTCCTCAAGCGGTGCTCTATGATAATTTTAGAAATAGCGGATACACCTATACTTTAGCGGGACATACGGCCATCTGCACAGGTGTGGAACAGGGATTGAATAATTTTGGTTTAGAGATGCCAGAAAAACCTTCCTTTTTTCAATACTACATCAAACTAAAGGAACATGACGCCAGCAAGAGTTGGATCATTACTAGCAAGGATAAATTAGAGATGCTTGCCAATTGCAAGGACAGTGTGTGGAAGGAGAAATATAAGCCGTCGACAGATTGTGGCAAAAAGGGGTTGGGCAGCGGGTATAGAGGAGATTCTCTTACAATGGTGAGAGTTTTTGAGGTTTTGACGAAAGAGCAGCCCAATTTAATGCTGATCAATTTGAAAGAACCTGATGCATCTGGTCATGCCAATAACTGGGTTGGGTATATTGAAGGAATTCAATCGGGAGACAAATATGTATATCAATTGTGGCAGGCAATACAGAATGACTCTAATTATGCAAATGCCACGGCATTGTTTGTAACAAGTGATCATGGCAGGCATTTAGATGGAATAAAGAATGGGTTTGTGAATCATGGAGACGAATGTGAGGGGTGTCGGCATATCAATTTATTGGCTTTGGGGCCCGACTTTAAAAAGAATGTGACCTTGGATGTGCAACGCAATCAAAAAGACATTGCCGCAACCATTGCTTATTTAATGGGTTTTGAAATGACAACATCAAAAGGAGAAGTAATGCACGAATTGTTTGAGAAACCATGAACTTCAGAACCGAAATGAAACTTGATGCTGCTGCGCTGCAACTGAATTATGGAGATGCGCAAATTTTTGTAGGTTCTTGTTTTGCTGACAATATGGGTGGTAAAACAACGGACTTGCGTTTTCATACTTTGGTTAATCCCTTTGGTGTTATTTTTAATCCTTTTTCCATTTGTAAAAATGTATTGAGAGCTCTTGAAAAAAGAAGTTATTCCATTTCTGAACTTGGGCAGCACAATGGCTTGTATTATAGTTTTGATCATCATTCTTCTTTTTCGGATGCTGATGCGCAGCAATGTTTACAGCGTATCAATAGCGCTATTGAGGAGACGCACAATTTTTTAAAAAACAGCAAAGTATTGTTCCTTACTTTCGGTTCGGCATGGGTGTATTTGCACAATGAAAATGCGGTAGCGAATTGTCATAAAATTCCGCAGTCAAATTTCACGAAAGAGCTTTTGTCGTTGGAAAATATTGTTTCTTGGTACAACGGTTTGATGAAACATTTACAGGGCTTCAATTCAAACCTTCAAGTGGTTTTTACAGTGAGTCCGGTGCGTCACTTGAAAGATGGTTTTGTTGAAAATCAGCGCAGCAAGGCAATATTGATAGAGGCTGTGCACCGCATAGTGGGGCAGCACAAAAATGCTTTTTACTTTCCTGCTTATGAACTGGTGATGGACGATCTGCGTGACTACCGTTTTTATGGCAGGGATTTGTTGCATTTAAATGAAACAGGTGTTGATTATGTTTGGGAGAAATTTACACAGACTTATTATTCAGAGCACAGTCGAAAAATAATGTATGATGTTGCTGGACTGAATTCATTTTTAAAACACCGTCCCTTGCATGATTCTCAAGAGCAAGTGGAAGTTAAAAGACAAAATGCGATACAGTCCCTAAAAGAAAAATATCCCTTTTTGAATGTATAGAGCATAAAAAAACCGATTCTAAAAAGAATCGGTTTTTTTATATTTTGTGTTCAATGGCTATTTGCCCATTTTGTCCATTTCGTCATTGAAAGTCTTTTTGAATTTTTCGTAATCATAATCTACTTTCAAACTTTCGTCTTTCGTCAGTCTATCGTTGATGGCGGTCACTAAATCATCCGCACCCAATTCAATGGCAACATAAGATTTGTAATTGCCTTCCGGTGTTTTTGTGAGTTTGTCGCAAATCACTTTGATTCCGCTCAACTTTTGGTTTACAACTTCTCTTGTCAAACCTTCGTATTTCTTTTCTAAATCTTCTTTTTTGTTGTGTTCATTGTCTTTAACATAGTTGTCTAAAGTTGATTTAATGGTTGTCGAAATAAACGAAGCTAAGTGTTGTTTCGCTTCAATCAAAGCCTTGTTTTTTGCCGTTTGCTGATCCATGCTTTCACTAACAGCGTTAGCGCGGAAGGTTTTTTTATCAGAGAAGTATTCAGGTCCTGTACAGTATTCATTTACCAATACTTCACCTGTTGGTTTTGCTTCTTTCTTTTTGCCTTTACATCCTACTACAGCAACTGAAGCAACGATGGCCAATAAGAATAATGAGGTTTTGAATGTGGTTTTCATAGTTTCTAATATTTAATTTATTCGACTTTACGTTTTTTATGTGTGAACGGAATTCCAATTACTGTGCCAAAGTAAGAATTTACTTTCTAGAAAAGCAAGAACCACATGGAGCACTCAATATTCAATAACCTTTCAAAAAATATTTAAATGGTAAAGTGATATGTTTCACTTAATTTTACCGCAAACAATTTTCATATGTATCCAGCATTATATTATTTCTTTTTTGACGTTTTTGGAATTGAGATTGAAGGACTCAAATATTTACCCAGTTTTGGTTTTTGTGTAGCTGTTTCGTTTTTATTGGCGGCATATTTTTTCGGACTCGAACTAAAAAGAAAAGAATCCTTGGGATTTCTTTCTGCTGGAAAAGAAAAAGTAATGAAGGGCAAGCCAGCATCGGCAATGGATTTGGGAAGCAATGCATTGATTGGTTTTTTGTTGGGCTTTAAATTTATTGGTTTGTTTTTGGGTGCTGCTGAAGGTATAGAGATGAAAGAATATATTTTCTCATCCAAGGGGAATCCATTGGCAGGTGTGGTTTTAGGGGCGTTTTTTGCCTATCTAAAATTTAAAGAAAAAGACAAGGAGAAATTAGTTGAGCCCAAATGGGTGGATGAAATTGTGCATCCCTACCAAAGAGTGAGTGAATTAACGATGATAGCCGCAATTGCTGGCATTATCGGCGCTAAAGTATTCCATCAATTTGAATATTGGGATCAATTCATTCAGGATCCGATTGGAAATTTGTTTTCTGATTCGGGGTTAACCTTTTACGGGGGATTGATTTTGGGTGCGGGTTCGGTGATGTATTACGCTCGAAAAAAAGGAATGAATATTTTGGTGGTTGCCGATGCTTGTTCTCCTGCATTGATACTTGCTTATGCGATTGGTCGTATTGGTTGCCAGGTGTCGGGAGATGGCGACTGGGGTGTAGTAAATACAGCGCCAAAACCAGGTTGGATGGGTTTTTTACCCGATTGGATGTGGGCTTACAATTTCCCGCATAATGTGAATGGTGTTGGTGTTGATCTTATTAATTGCACAGGATGGGAGCCGTATTGTACAGCCCTGCCTCAAGCAGTATATCCCACAGCATTTTATGAAACTGTTATGGGCTTGATGATTTTTGGTTTTCTATGGACTGTGCGCAAAAGAATAAAAGTAACAGGTGTAATGTTCTGTTTGTACTTGTTTTTAAATGGAGCTGAACGTTTTACGATTGAGAAAATGCGCGTGAATTCTACATTTGAATTTTTGGGCATGCAAATCACCCAAGCCCAATTAATTTCAAGTATTTTGATGATCATTGGAGCGAGTGGAATTGCTTATTTCTATAATAAAGCAAAGAAAATATAAATGGATTACAAGCAACTCTGCGAAGAAGTCATTGCACTTTCGAAAGAAGTAGGACTTTTTTTAAAAACGGAAAATAAAAAAATTCGCGCATCTGATGTGGAGGCGAAGGAACACAATAATAGTTTGGTGACCTACGTCGACAAAGAAGCAGAAAGACGCATCATCACAAGATTGGCGCAATTACTCCCTGAATCTGGATTTATCGCAGAGGAAGGAACTTCTGATAAAATAGGAAAAGTGTACAACTGGATCATTGATCCTTTAGATGGAACGACTAATTTTATTCATGGCTTGCCCATATACTCTGTGTCTATTGCTTTGCAAGAAGCAGAAGAAATAGTGCTCGGCGTTGTGTTTGAAGTTAATTTGGAAGAATGTTTTTATGCATGGAAGGGTAGCAGTGCTTATTTAAACGGCAAAATAATTCATGTTTCCAAAGCTCAGCGTTTGGAAGATTCCCTTTTGGCAACGGGTTTCCCGTATTGGGATTTTGGCAGAATGGATGCCTATTTAGAAATATTGAAAGATTTCACTGCCAATACACGAGGCATTCGCAGAATTGGTTCAGCCGCGGTTGATTTGGCTTATGTGGCAGCTGGCCGTTTTGAAGCTTTTTACGAATACAGTTTAAAACCTTGGGATGTCGCTGCTGGTGCTTTTATTGTTGAAAGGGCGGGAGGTAAAGTCACTGATTTTTCAGGCAATAGAGATTTGATATCGGGTAAAGAAATGTTGGCAACCAACGGATTTCTTCACAACACGATACAGCATAAAATTGCAGATAAATTTTTAAAGTAACTACTTGCTCCAAAGTTGTTGCATAATTTGACAACTTTCGAGCAAGTAGAAGCGAAGTAAACTACTTCGATAGCAATTCCTTCACTAAAGTAGAAATGATTTTTCCATCGGCTTTTCCAGCCAATGACTTGGTAGCAACTCCCATCACTTTACCCATATCGGCAGGTGATGAAGCGCCAGTTTCATTAATTATTTTTTCGACTGCTACTTTAATTTCCTCCACACTCATTTGCTGGGGCAAGTAGGCTTCAATAACTAAAGCTTGTGACGTTTCTACTTCTGCTAAATCAGTTCTGTTTTGAGTCACATAGAGTTCAGCGGTCTCTCTTCGCTGTTTAACCATTTTCAACAAAGCTTTTGTTTCACTTTCTGTGGTCAAACCTTCAGGTGAGGTTTTGAGCAACAGAATAGCTGATTTTACAGCGCGAAGCGATTCTAATCTGCCAGCGTCTTTAGCCAACATTGCGGTTTTGATGTCAGCGTTTATTTTTTCTTCCAGGCTCATTTTTTTTGTATTTAGAAAGTCAAAAATACTAAATTTAAAACTACTTTAGCGCATGCTCAACGCTGTACATCATATCGCTATTATTTGTTCGGATTACGAGCGCAGTAAGCATTTTTATGTGGATGTGCTAGGACTCACAGTTGTGAGGGAAATATATCGAGCGGAGCGACAATCTTACAAATTAGATTTGGCTTTGCATGGACGTTTTGTTCTTGAAATATTTTCTTTCGCGAATCCTCCAAAACGTGTTTCTGCACCTGAGGCTGCTGGATTGCGTCATCTTGCCTTTGAAGTCGATGATCTTGATGCTGTATTGGCTAAGTTGTTACTGAAAAACATCGAGGCTGAGCCGATTCGGATAGATCAGTATACCAATAAAAGATTCACGTTCATTGCCGACCCTGATGCTTTGCCGGTAGAACTCTACGAGAAATAAAAATATAAATAATGGAATTCTCTTTAAAAGGTCAAGAATACATTGAATTGAATGCCCTGCTTAAAACCTTGGGCTTGGTGGAAACTGGAGGTCATGCCAAGATTGTAATTGACAATCGTGAAGTAAAAGTCAATGGAGCAATTGAAACACGGAAAAGAAATAAATTGCGGGTGGGTGACCTAGTTTTGTTTCAAGGCAAAACAGTGAAGGTGGTTTTGTAGCAAAGATTGGCATAAGGTATTACTTGCCATTACTTTTTTATGTTCATACGGCACAAAAAAAAAGCCTTTCCAACTTGGAAAGGCTTTTTTTTGTGATTTTAAAAACTAGTGTTTTGCTAAATAGTTGGCAATACCTGCCGCATTAGGCTTGATTGCCTCGTCGCCTTTTCTCCAGTTTGCAGGGCAAACTTCTCCGTTTTCTTCATTGAAAATCAATGCGTCAACTATGCGCAGCGCTTCGTCAATGCTTCTTCCCAATGGAAAGTCGTTGACAACTTGGTGTCTCACAACTCCATTTTTGTCAATTAAGAACAAACCTCTGTACGCTTCTGGAGCTCCGTTAAAAACAGATTCACCTTCTTCATTAATGTCGTATTCACCAGCCAATACATCGTAGTTTTCAGATATGGTTTTTGATAAGTCTGATACAATTGGGTATTTAACGCCTTGAATTCCGCCCTTGTCCTTTGGTGTATTCAACCAAGCCCAATGAGAATGTTTAGAGTCAACAGAGCAACCAACAACAGCTGTGTTTTTACTTTCAAATTCAGCTAATTTTTCTTGAAATGCATGCAATTCAGTTGGGCATACAAAAGTAAAATCAAGTGGATAAAAGAAAAATACCACATTCTTTTTCCCAAGATATTGATCCAAAGAGAAGTTTTCTACGAACTCTCCACCATTTGTCACCGCGTCAGCCTTGAAAAGGGGCGCTTTTTTTCCTACTAGTACAGCCATTTTTTTGTTTTTTAGTTATAGATCAAAAGTACAATTTCAAATTTAGGCAAAGACTTTAATGCAATAGATTTTAACAATGCAACAATCGTTTAGACTAATAAGGCACAACCGAGACCAAGCAGGATTACCGCCATTTTGATCATGTTGAATTTGTGAGAGTCGGCTGATTCAAATAAGATGGTAGTAGAAATGTGCAGCAATATACCAGCAACCATCGCTAAAGGTATGGCGAGCATTTCAGGGGTGATGAACCAGAACGAGGCGCAAAAAGAACCAAGTGGAGTAAGCAATGCAAAAGCAAACAATATGATTAAAATGGTGCTGTTTTTAAGTCCTGAATGTTTGAGCATACTGGTTAGCACTATGGTGATGGGGATGTTGTGAACCAAAATGCCAGTGATTAGGGCATGGTGCAAAGCTTCGTTTTGCGCGTGGGTATGTTCATTCAATGGCCATCCTTCGATAAAGGCATGAGTGCCAAGGCTGATAAGCACTGCGTAAGGTATTTCGTGTTTGTGTGGATGGGCATGACCATGTTCGATGCCACCTGAGAAAACGCCAAGTATCAACTGAGTTAAAAAACCAACCAAAACGAAGATGCCAGCATAGGTATGATTGAGCGAATAGCTTTCGGGTAAAATTTCTGTAAAACAAATGCCTATTAAAAAAGCAGCGCTGAATGCGTTAAGCAGTTTTGTTGCGGAAACAGATAAAATCTTCGCATACAAAAAAACCGTTCCAACAAGGATTACAGCGCCAATTAATAAGATGTATTCAATTGAGTTCATTGTGCTTTCTCGGCAAATATAATTAATCTGTCGGATTCTAAAGTAAAGGGCTCTAAATTGTAAGAGCCAAAGGTGGATAAGATATTGAATCCGCATTGCTGCAGTAGTCTTTCAAAATCGAATAAAGTTAGTAATTGAACTTGTTCGGTGTAAAAGAAGTCGCGACCTTTATCGCTGAATCGTATTTCTTTAATGATCTTTTTGTCAATTATTTTCTTTTGAAGAAGATAGGTGATGCCATCTACTTCTTTATATTCAGGTGACAACGACAAACCTCTTTCGACTTTAACAGCATTGAGAAAGTCGATAACCAATTTGCCTTTTGGCTTCAATGCCGCGTGAATAGCGTTTAAAGTATTGATATTTCCTCGTTCGTTGTTGAAGTAGCCGAAACTGGTGAAAAGGTTGAAGGCGCAGTCAAAGTAGTTGGTGTAAAACAAATGGCGCATGTCATGAACAAAGAACTGCAGGCCTGGTTCTTCCAGTTTTTTGGCTTCAGCAATGCTTTCAACAGAAAGGTCGAAGGCGCAAACATCGTAACCCATTTGATGAATGTTGTAGGCGTGTCGGCCTTTTCCACATGCGACATCAAGCATTTTGGCGTTTTTTTTAAGCGCCAAAAAGGGTATCAATTTTTGAATAAAATGACTTGCTTCATTAGTGCTGCGTGAGGCATACAGCGCATGGTAGTAAGGCGTGTTAAACCAGGATTCAAACCATTCCATTGTGTTTTTTTTTACTAAAATACAATTCCCAGTTGTTTTGAACGTAGATAATTTTGAAAACACCGTAAATTAATTAGTTTTGTTAGACTTGAAACTCAAATACAATTGCTGCGTTGAATGATAAAAAGTAAACTTGGTGGATAATATTGATAAGCCCCGTATGAAGTTTGATATTTATAGTTTCTATAAAAAGATGGAGCACAATAACATTATGCTCTCATTCAAAGGGGATATAACTTCAGAATTACTCACGTCAATGCTGCAAATCATGGAAACCAAGTTGGAGAACTTGGATGAGCAGCCCAAAACCCGCAAAAAAGTATATAATGTTTTGGTGGAGTGTTTGCAGAATCTCTATCACCATAGAGATGAGATGGAAAATGCTGCTGCCAATGACGAAACAAAAAAGCAGGCAATTTTCATGATTAGCAAAAATGCTACAGAATACAACATTATGACGGGTAACTTCGTCAAAAATGATAAAATGGCTTCGCTCAGTGCTCGAATAGATAAGATCAATGCAATGAACAAAGAGGAATTGAAACAGCATTATCAAGACGTTCTGAGTTTAGAAGGTTTCTCTGAAAAAGGTGGTGGAGGACTTGGATTTATTGATATCGCTAGAAAGAGTGGTCAAAGTTTAAACTATGACTTTTTAAAAATTGACGAGGATTATTCCTTTTTCAGTTTGTATATAAAAATTGCACAATAACTAAACGCTATGGATAAGATTACTATTGAAGGAACATCAAAAACGCCAACTATTATATTTGATTCGGAAACAGGTTTGTTAGAATTGAAAGGGAGATCTATTCCAGAAAACTCTATTGAGTTTTACAAGCCGGTGGTGGAGTCATTGGATAAATATGCAAGTGACCCAAAAGACAAAACAAGTGTGAATATTCACTTAGAATACTTCAATACCAGTTCTTCTAAATGTATTTTGGACTTGTTCAAAAAATTGGAGGCAATTCACAAAACAGGAAAAGAGGTGGTAATTAATTGGTATTATGAAGAGGATGATGAGGATATGTTAGAGGCAGGTGAAGACTATCAAGCCATCATCAAAGTTCCTTTTAAAATGATAGAAGTAGGAGATTGATCAAAATCAATAACACAAAAAAAGCCTTTGAAAATAAATCAAAGGCTTTTTTTGTAGTTTCCTTTTTGCATTTATTCTTCAGTTGGTGCTCTCACTTGTAGCAATTTATCGATGCTGTTGTTGATCACCGTTGTGAAGCCGCTTATGTCGGCGCATTGCACTACTATATTTTCAAAATCGTTTTTATGAGAGGTACTGGTATAGTGTTCGCCTACCAAAACCAGCTTTGGATATCCGCTGCCATTTTTTGCGGAGAATCGCAGACTGTAAGCATCTTCGTGCTCAGGTTCTGAAATTATTTTTTGATAAGCTTCTGAGTCAATGTCTAAAATGATAGCGCGTGCATCTATTATTGGCAGTATTTGTAATGAAAGAGTATCGTCTGATGCGCCTTTACTAGACCATAGAAAGTAGGTGCGAAGTCCTGTTTTCATCTTAATACCATTTATATATTTTCAATCCTACTACATAGCACAATGTGCCTACACCTACTAGTACTGCAGCGGCAGTCCATACTTGCGCCAAACCTGCTCCTTCAATAAAGATACTTCTTATGCTGTCGGCCATTAATGTCAAAGGCATTTTTTCAATGATAGGAGTGATCCAATCAGGGAAGTTGTGATAGCTGAAGAAAATGCCCGAAGTGACCATCATTGGCATGACTACGGCATTTATGAGACCGTTGCCTATTTGCGTGTTAGCTGTGCGCGAAGAAGCGAGCACAGCAATTCCGAAGAAAACAATATTGCCTGCCAACATCATTGTGATCAATGCTTCGTAGCTGCCTTGTAATGTAATATCAAAGTAAAAATAAGCGAAAGAAAGCAGCAGCGTTGCTTCAATGAAACTCATGAGGCTTCGGGTGATCAAATGAGAAAACAAAAATAGAGATTTGCTCATTGGGGTAGCCACCATGCGGCGCAATAGTTTTTTTGACCGGCGGTCAATTAAGGTGTAGCTGATGCCCCACATACAAGACATCATAATGTTGAGTGCCATCAAACCGGGAATCAGGAAATCAATGTAACGCGTACCTATTTGGCTAAAGGTTTGTATTTCGCCGTGACGGGCGGTAATGTTACCGTTTTTTAAAGCATAGGAAATTTGAAGGTAGGCGGTTTGCGCATCAGTATTTTTAGGGTCTAAATGATAGTGAATACCGCTTTTGTCTTCTTGAACAATTAAAGCTACTTTTCCTTTTTTTACCATTAATATTGCCTCAGTCCAAGTTGCTTTCTCAAAACAATAATCAGTGAATCCCGAGCTGTTATTGCCTATTTTTTTATGCGTGCGATCGATTCCCAAGAAGGTTGAAATAGGCGATGCATTGTCGTTTTGCACCCAAGCTACATGTTTGGTCATTTCGCCTTGTTTGCTGAATGCGATTCCTAGTCCCCAAGACATAAGAATGGGGAAGCCCAATGTCCAAAAAAGAATGCCCGGATTTCGGTAAAACTCTCGAATTTGAACCAATACCATTTGCCACAATTGTTGCATAGTCGATCGTTATGAATTATTCAGTGAGTCGGCGTCCTGTCATGGCAATAAACAAATCGTCTAAAGTCATTTTACGACACTCAAGTGTTTTTATTTTTTTGTTTTGAGACTTCATTTCTTCAAGAAAGAAGGGAAGGTAGGTGATAATGTCGTTCACCAGTATTTGCCACTTTTCATTTTTGTTGTCAAAATGCAATTGTTTTTTGCCGTGTCCTTCAGGTAAATTCACAGTGCTGTTGTCGCCGTCAATACTAAATTCGATGATTTCAGAGCTGTCGTTCTTTGAGAGCAATTCATCTAAAGTGCCTTCGGCTAAAATGCTGCCTTTGTCAAGAATTACAATGCGGTCGCATAAGTAATCGGCTTCCTCCATGTAATGTGTTGTGAGAATCATTGTGATCTTCTTTTCTTTTTTGAGTTTGAAAAGAATGTCCCAAATTTCGCGGCGTGCAGTGGGGTCGAGGCCAGTGGTAGGTTCGTCGAGTAAAATGATTTCCGGGTTATTGATTAGCGCAATGCCTAATGCCAAGCGTTGGCGCTGACCTCCTGAAAGGTTGTTGACAAATGAATTTTCTTTTTCTTTAAGGTTGATCAAATGTAATATTTCAATACAGCGTTGCTGTTTGATTGCATAAAAGGAAGCGAAAAGTTGCAGTGTTTCTATCACTTTCAACTTGTCGAAGAAATTGGTTTCTTGCAACGAAATACCAAGTATTTTGTGCAGCTCACCTTCATTGTCCTTCCACGTTTTGCCGTTAATGATAATATTGCCTTCATCTTGCTGCTGGATTCCTTCGACCATTTCCATCAATGTCGTTTTGCCGGCGCCATTTGGTCCGAGCATAGCAACATATTCACCCTTAAAGATATTTAGGTTTACGCCGTTCACAGCTTGCAGTGAACCGAAGTTTTTTTTTACATTTTGAATTGAAATGGCAATATCATTACTGGTCATCCCGAAATAATTTCGATAAAGATGACATTATTTTTTCAGGTCTGTTCAAATGCGTAGCAAAATACTTCTACTTTGCTGCGCACTGAAGGATCAATTCAGTAATTTTTCCTTGTGTTTTTTCAATTGTTTTTCAACACTTGCTATGCTTTTTTCTAAAGCAGCTTCAAAGCTGTCGGCAACAGATTTTCCAAATACTTCATGGCCGGGAATGTGCGCCGACAATTCACACTCAAAGTGTTCGGGCGTATGGTTGTTGGCCAGCTTAAAAAAGACTTTGCAAGTGGTGATTTCACTAGAAAACTTTTTTAGTTTGCTAAGCTTTTCTGAAGTATGTGCTTTCAATTCTTCTTTAGAATGAAAATTGACGTCTTGAATTGTGATTTGCATAGGGCCTTTGTTTTAGTGGTTTAACTTCTTTTGATCTCCTTTTATTTCAATGAGGTACTTAATAATATCCGTAGTGGTGACAATGCCTAGTAATTTACCTTTTTCTATTACGGGCAAAGAATGATATTCCGCATCACTGAGAATTTTAGCGACTGTCATAATGGAGTCGTTTGGAGAAACAGCAGTTGGAAACTTCATCACGTCTTCTACTGCAATTTCGCTGTCTAGTTTCATTTTATTAAGATCTGATTTACTGATGATGCCAATCAGTTGATCGCCATCCATAACAGGAAGATAGCGAATCTTGTGTTTGTCAAACAAAACAAAGGCTTTTGATAGATGATCGCTTTTATTTAGAAGCACCAAGTTGGTCGACATGATGTCGCTAATTAAATATTTTGTGGCAGGGATCATACTTTTGGTTTTTGCTATGTTTAACAACTAGTTTAAGATATTCAATTTAATTTATTCAATTTCTGTCAAAAGTCATATTGAATAGTGCTTTTACTCCATAGTATGAAAAAAAAATCCCGCTTTAGGCGGGATTTTTTTTTTTTTTTTCATTCATTCGAGCGCTTAGCTTTCTTGCTCGGGCTCTTCTTTTGTTTTTTTCTTTTTAGGTTTTATCACCTTCAGCATGATCTCTTGTTTTTCTTTGTTGAAATCAATTTGAATAACATCACCTTCCTTCAGATTAGACTGTATGATTTCTTCTGCCACAGCATCTTCAAGGTATTTTTGAATGGCTCTTTTCAATGGTCTTGCGCCGTATTCAGCATCGTAACCTTTGTCGGCAATAAAGTCTTTCGCTTCTGTTGAAAGTTTCATTGTCAAACCGATATTGGCCAATCTCTTGTAGAGTTTTTCCAACTCAACATCAATGATTTTGTGGATGTCTTCAGGTTTCAACGAGTTGAAAAGAATCACATCGTCAATTCTGTTTAAGAATTCAGGAGCAAATGATTTTTTCAAAGCACCGGTGATTACGCTTTTCGCGTTGTCATCGGCAGCTACCACTTTCGCGGAAGTTTGAAAACCTACACCTGTTCCAAATTCTTTCAGCTTGCGCGTTCCGATGTTTGAGGTCATGATCACAACGGTGTTCTTGAAGTCAATTTTTCTGCCTAAACTGTCGGTCATTTGACCATCGTCTAAAGCCTGCAGCAATAAGTTGAAAACATCGGGATGCGCTTTTTCAATCTCATCCAAAAGGATGATAGAGTATGGTTTTCTTCTTACTTTTTCAGTCAACTGACCACCTTCTTCATATCCTACGTATCCCGGAGGTGCGCCGATCAAACGAGAGATCGCGAATTTCTCCATGTACTCACTCATGTCAATGCGTATCATTGCGTCTTCAGAGTCGAAAAGGAATTTAGCCAATTCTTTAGCCAATTGTGTTTTACCAACACCAGTCGGACCTAGGAAAATGAAGGAGCCGATCGGTTTGTTTGGATCTTTCAAACCGGCACGATTACGTTGAATGGCTTTCACTACTTTGTCAATGGCTTCGCTTTGACCGATTACCTTGCCTTTCAATTCTTCAGGCATGCGGGCAAGTTTGCCACTTTCTTTTTCGGCAATGCGCATGGTAGGTATACCCGTCATCATTCCGATTACTTCAGCAACATCTTCTACGTTTACTGTTTCACGGTGATTTTTAGTTTCTTCTTCCCAACGTTTTTTTGCGTCTTCCAATCTTTCTATCAATTGTCTTTCACGGTCTCTAAGGCGCGCTGCTTCTTCGTATTTTTGACTTTTTACAACTTTGTTTTTTTCTTCCTTGATGCCTTCGATGTCTTTTTCGATATCAAGGATTTCCTTTGGCACGTTGATGTTGGTAATGTGCACACGAGATCCAGCTTCGTCTAAAGCGTCAATTGCTTTGTCTGGAAGATGACGATCAGTAATGTATCTCGCCGACAATTTAACGCAAGCTACAATCGCTTCCGGGGTGTAGTTCACATTGTGGTGAACTTCGTATTTGTCTTTGATATTGTTTAAGATCTGAATGGTCTCTTCAACAGTTGTTGGTTCAACGATTACTTTTTGAAATCTTCTTTCCAAAGCACCATCCTTCTCAATGTACTGTCTGTACTCATCAAGGGTTGTCGCGCCAATGCATTGTAGTTCGCCGCGCGCTAAAGCGGGTTTAAACATGTTTGAAGCATCTAATGAGCCAGAAGCTCCGCCAGCACCGATGATGGTGTGGATTTCGTCAATAAATAAAATGACCTCCGGGGATTTTTCAATTTCGTTCATCACCGCCTTCATGCGTTCTTCAAACTGCCCGCGGTATTTAGTGCCTGCAACCAAAGAAGCCAAATCTAAAGTGACAATTCTTTTTCCGAAGAGCACACGTGATACTTTGCGTTGGATGATGCGCAAGGCCAAGCCTTCAGCAATCGCTGATTTACCCACGCCTGGCTCGCCTATCAAAATAGGATTGTTTTTCTTTCTTCTACTTAGAATTTGAGAAACACGCTCAATTTCTTTTTCACGACCAACAATTGGATCAAGGCGCCCTTCAATAGCCATTTTTGTAAGGTCGCGCCCAAAGTTGTCTAAAACCGGAGTTTTAGATTTGGTGTCTGTTGGTTTTTTAGCAGTCGGTCCAGATGAAAACTCATTGGTTTCATCTTCGTTTTCATCGTCGGGAGTTCCTGGCAATTCTGCTTTTGGTTCTGATTCGTCTTCTACTGCGTGCATTTCTTCTTTGATTGAATCGTAATCGATGTTAAGGTCATCGAATACTTTGGTTATTATATTGTCTTCGTCTTTTAAAATAGATAAAAGCAGGTGTTCTGTTCCTATCATTTGGCTCTTAAACAGCTTTGCCTCCAAATAGGTTATCTTTAATGCTCTTTCTGCTTGTTTTACTAAGGGAATATTGCCTGGTTGATTGAAGTTTTTTGATTTTGATTTGATATTGTTTTCAATAGACTTACGCAAATCGCTCAAATCAACTTTTAGATTTTTTAAAATCTTCACCGCGTTTCCTTCTCCTTCGCGCAAAATACCAAGAAACAAATGCTCAACGCCTATGTAGTCATGGCCCAAGCGGAGCGCTTCCTCTCTGCTGTAGGTGATGACGTCCTTTACTCTAGGGGAAAATTTAGCTTCCATAATAATTAGATAAGTAAATATACAACATGGGTAAATATATTCAAAAAATAGTATTCACGGCGCTTTTGGATCGAAAACACAATTGTTAATTTCTAACAAAATTTTGTTAGTAAGTGGGGGTAAAAAAATTGCTCTTTACGCCCTCCGATTTTGTATTTTCGTTGCCCTATACAATATAATATAGATACTATGTCTGAAGGAGAGAAAATTATTCGCGTAAATATTGAAGAACAAATGAAATCTTCGTACATCGACTACTCGATGTCGGTGATTGTTTCTAGGGCTTTGCCTGATGTTAGAGATGGTTTGAAACCAGTACACAGAAGGGTGTTGTTTGGGATGTTGGAGTTGGGCGTTTTGTCTAACCGAACCTACAAGAAGTCTGCGAGAATAGTTGGAGAGGTTTTGGGTAAGTACCATCCTCATGGTGACACTTCTGTATATGACGCCATGGTGCGTATGGCGCAGCATTGGTCTTTGCGTTATCCTTTGGTGGATGGACAAGGTAATTATGGTTCTGTAGATGGCGATAGTCCAGCAGCGATGCGTTATACAGAGGCGCGTTTGCAAAAAATAGCAGAAGAGATCATTCGTGATATTGATAAAGAAACAGTTGACTTCACCAATAACTTTGACGATACTTTGCAAGAGCCATCAGTAATGCCAACGGTATTGCCGAATTTACTGGTGAATGGAGCTTCAGGTATTGCTGTGGGTATGGCTACCAATATGCCTCCGCACAATTTAACAGAGATCATCAATGGTATTGTCGCTTATATTGACAACAACGATGTGACTGTTGCAGACCTGATGCAACATGTGAAAGCACCAGATTTTCCTACGGGCGGTATTATCTATGGTTATGATGGTGTGAAAGAATCTTTTGAAACTGGACGCGGTAGAATTGTTTTGCGTGCGAAAAGTGAAATCGAAGTGAGTTCGTCTGGAAGAGAAAGAATCATTGTTACCGAAATTCCTTACCAAATCAATAAAGCAGAGATGATTCGCAAAACTGCGGATTTGATCAACGATAAAAAATTAGAAGGTATTTCTGACATCAGAGATGAATCGGACAGAAGTGGTATGCGCATCGTTTATGAAATTAAATCGAATGCAATTACGAATGTAGTGTTGAACAGTTTGTACAAATACACTTCGCTGCAATCTTCATTCAGCGTGAACAACATTTGCTTGGTGGCCGGTCGTCCAAGATTGTTGAATTTGAAAGAACTGATTTTGTATTTTGTGGAGCACCGCCACGAAGTGGTAGTGAGACGTACGGAATACGATTTAAGAAAAGCAGAGGAAAGAGCACATATATTAGAAGGCTTGATCATTGCTTCTGATAACATTGACGAAGTAATTGCCTTGATCAAGGCGTCGAAAAGTCCGGATGAAGCCCGTCAAAAATTAATTGACAGATTTTCTTTGTCTGACATTCAATCGCGCGCCATTGTTGAAATGCGTTTGCGTCAATTGACCGGTTTGGAGCAAGATAAGTTGCGTGCTGAGTTCGACGAAATCATGAAAAGAATTGCGGAGTACAAAGCAATTTTGGCAAGCAAGGAAATGCGCTTCGATATCATCAAACAAGAATTGGTGGAGTTGAGAGATAAGTTTGGTGATGGCAGAAACACGGAGATTGATTTCTCTGGTGGAGATTTCCGAGTAGAGGACATTATTCCGAACACAGAGATGGTCGTTACTATTTCGCATTTGGGTTATGTAAAAAGAACTGAATTGATTGAATACAAGCGTCAAGGCCGTGGAGGTGTTGGTTCAAAAGGAAGTGCTACGAGAGACGAAGATTTCTTGGAGCATTTGTTTATCGCTAAAAACCACGACTGGTTATTGATCTTTACAGAAAAAGGTAAATGTTTCTGGATGCGTATTTTTGATATTCCTGAAGGAAGCAAAGCAGCGAAGGGAAGAGCCATTCAGAATTTGATCAATTTGGAGCGTGATGATAAAATGATGGCGTATATCAACGTGGGTGATTTGAAAAACGAGGAGTACACCAACAATAACTTCATTATCATGGTGACCAAAAAAGGAATCATCAAGAAAACGAGCTTGGAAGCTTATTCTCGTCCGAGAGCCAATGGAATCAACGCCATCAATGTTCGTGAAGGCGATCAGTTGTTGGAAGCTAAATTGACCAATGGAACCAACGAGATTTTGATTGCAATCAAATCAGGAAGATGTATTCGATTCAATGAATCAACCGTTCGTCCGATGGGAAGAAATGCTACTGGTGTAAGAGGTGTGAATATGGACGATGAGACCGACGAAGTAATTGGTATGATCTCTATTGTTGATCCGTCTAAAGAATCGGTATTGGTGGTTTCTGAGAAAGGATTTGGAAAACGGACTTTGCTGAACGATCCTGAAGATGGTGAGCCAGTTTACAGAATTACCAACCGAGG
This sequence comes from Flavobacteriales bacterium, assembly GCA_947444925.1. GTDB lineage: Bacteria > Bacteroidota > Bacteroidia > Flavobacteriales_C > JAHEZL01. The sequence continues at coordinate 19,760 of CANFBW010000044.1, forward strand.
AGGGAAAGGTGTTAAAACTTTGAATATTACTGATAAAACAGGTTCTTTGGTAGCATTGAAAAGTGTGACCGATGAAGATGACCTAATGATTATCAATCGTTCGGGAATTGCTATTAGAATTGCAGTCGCTGAATTGCGTTTGATGGGAAGAGCAACGCAGGGTGTGAAATTAATCAACTTGCGTAACTCTGATGGCATTGCTGCTGTGGCTAAAGTACCTGCTGCAGATGAAGCAGAAATCGCTGCTGAAGGGGCAGAAGGAGAAGCTGGAAGTACGGATGCTGCTGAAGGAGAAGTAGAAGGAGGAGAAGCAGCGCCAGAGGCGGAATAAATAAAGTTCATTAAGTAAAAGACCCATTCTGAAAAGAATGGGTCTTTTTGTTTACAAAAGGTGGTTGTCGATGAGGTACTTTGCTTTCAGCACTGCAATAATGGTGATGCTGTCGGTGATGTCGCCATTGATCACCATGTCGTGCAATTGTTGAAAGGGAATTTTTCGAAGTTTTAGCTCTTCGTCCTCATCAGGGTGCGCGTCGTGAAAAGTGAGATCTTGCGCTACATAGATGAAAGCCTTTTCGTCGGACACGGAATTGCTCATGTATAGTTCTTGTATTTTGGTCCATTTTGTCGCTTCTAGACCGGCTTCTTCAGAGAGTTCTCTTTTCGCTGATTGAATGGGGTCAACGTTTTTGTCGCCGCCTCCTTCAGGTATTTCCCAGCTGTATTGTTTGATGGGAAAGCGGTATTGCCCCACGATCCATGTGTTGTAGTCTTCATCTAAAGCGAGAACACCCAGAGCATAGTTGACAAAGTGCACTGTGCTATAAATAGTAGGGTTTCCCGCGGGATTCAGCACATCGTGTTTCATTACCTTGATCCACGGCGTTTCGTGAATTTCAACGGAGGAAAAGATGGTCCAAGGGTTTTTTACTTCAGTGCTCATGTTTGAATATTTGATACTAAAGTAGGATATTCTTATTTTTAATCCATAACATTTGAAAATGCGTTTTAAGAAGGGTGATATCGTTTTGTTTTTGAATGAGAAGATGGAAGGTACTGTGCAATCCATCAACAGCAAAGGCATTGTAATGGTTCTTAATACCGAAGGTTTTGAAATACCGGTGCTTGCAAAAGACATTGTGGTTAAATTGACCGATGCCCAAAAAAAAATGGTGAAAGGTGTGCAAGATGCGGTGCTTCAGATAAAACCAAGAGACGATGACTTCTCCGACATGCAGTTCATGAAAGAACAAAATCATCGCCCCGTTTCAAAACCGCACGCTCACCGGCGCGAAGACGTAGAAATGGAAGTCGACATTCATATTGAGAAAATTGTTGCGAAGCACAAGCATTTGGGCAATGCCCAAATCGTTCGTTTGCAAATGGAATATACCGAATTGGCAATGAAGCGTGCTGTCGCCTTGGGAATGCACCGACTGGTGATCATTCATGGGGTTGGCACTGGAACGTTGAAAGACGAGGTTCGTAAATTGCTCAAAAGATATTCTTCCGTCAAAATATCCGATGCTAGTTTTCAGAAATATGGCAATGGCGCTACTTTAGTGCAATTGAAATAGTGTTTCCTTTTATTGACACTGTTGCTTTACTAGAATAAGCGTTGTAACTTCGTGCACTACTACGCGTACAAGGACTGTATTTTTGCATTTCTTGCTCAGCACTTTTGTTAAAGAAAATTTTATAAAAAAATTAATTCTATTGACGTTTATATTGGTGAACGTTTCGTGTTTTGGCGCTGCAGCATCTTATGCTTATGGCAGTTACATGGGGGATGGAACTGGTTCGAAAGCTATAACTGGCGTCAGTTTTACTCCTGAAGCAGTATTAGTCAAACCACAAGGAGCATATAGTGCGTGGATACACACCAATACTATGGCTGCCGGATATGTGAAAGTATTAAGTACTGCAGTGGCCATTGAAACGGGATACATTTCTACAATTGATGCTTCAGGATTTACTGTTGGTGCTTCAGCAAACGTAACTGGGATTCTGTATCATTATGTGGTTTTTGACGAAACATCTGATTTTAATATTGGAAGTTATACTGGAGATGGTGGGTGGACGGCACATGGTTCCTTAACTTCATCAACCTGCGATGTGGTTTGGATGTTTCCTGCTGGTGCATATTCATCTACATTTACGGGGAACAATAGATTTCCTAAAGATGGCGTGTGGGCTGACGGTTCTGATCTTGGGTCGCAGAATGCGGTTTGGACCCTTGATGTAACAGGTTTCACTAGTGGAACACTGCGCAAAACCAATGCTGAAGTGTATCACTTTATAGCAATGAGTACTACTAGTGATGCCAATACTGCAGAATATGGGTACAATGGTGATGGCAGTGATAATAAAAGCATAACCCCAATGGGTGGTGGTTTCACGCCAGATGTTGTTTTTACAAGCAGTCCCGCTGGTAATGGAGCTGCATCTTTTAGGACGGCAAGTATGGCGACCAATAATTCTTACTCTGTTGCAGCGGTAACTGTTGCAGCGGATCGCATCAAAACTTTTGTTGCAGGCGGAGTTACCTTGGGCACGAGTGCTTCGGTAAACACCAATTATGGAGGTAATTACAGTAGTATTTTGGGTTTTTCTGGTGGAACATCATTGCCAGTGCAATTGACTTCCTTCAAGGCAAGAAAAAAAGGGGAAAACGTGGAGTTGAGTTGGGAGAGTTCTTCGGAGATCAACAGTGATTATTACGAGGTATTGCATTCCACCGATGGCATGCAGTACACTTCTTTGGGAAAATTAGCGGCAGCAGGAAACAGCAATCATTGGTTGAATTACGAATTCATTCATGATGTCCCTGGTGGTGGTGTACACTATTATCAATTGGTAGAAGTTGACAATGATGGTGCTTCTGAAAAGTTTAAAACGTTGGCAATTACCATGAATGAGCAAATGGAGATTATTACACAAATGTTCCCTAATCCAACAAAAAGCAATGTGTCACTTTATTTTAATTCAGCCATGGGTGGTAAATACGACGTGTCCCTTTGTGACCTGTCAGGAAAAGAATATTACAGGGCAATGGTGCTTTCGATGGTAGGGGAAAATTTATTTAAAATGTCGTTGGCTGATTACCCGGAGGGTACCTACTTGGTAAATTTGAAATCTACCAGCGGATTGGTGTCAAGTATTAAAGTAAGTAAGGTAGAATAGTCCTTTAAAATGTATAAAACAAAGAAGCAGGACTCGCCGGTCCTGCTTCTTTGTTTTATACTACTTTGTTGTATTATGCTTTCACACTTACCAAGGCTCCTTTGACAATGCCTTCAACTACTGAAGGATCTAGTAAAGTTGAAATATCTCCCAAATTGGAGACATCGCCTTCTGCTACTTTTCGCAAAATTCTCCTCATAATCTTTCCGGATCTCGTTTTTGGCAAGCCTGTAACGATTTGTATTTTATCGGGCTTGGCGATAGGTCCAATGATTTTGGTGACAATGTCCAAAACTTGTTTTCTAAAGACATCTTCATTTTCAATTGTGGCTTCGCAAATCACGTAGGCATAGATGCCTTGACCTTTGATTTCGTGCGGATAGCCAACAACAGCAGATTCAATAATTAGCGGATGTTCGTTCAGTGCGTTTTCAACTTCGGCGGTGCCCATTCGATGTCCTGACACATTGATAACATCGTCAACACGACCAGTAATGCGGTAGTAGCCGTTTTCATCTCTTTTGCAACCATCGCCAGTGAAGTACTTGTTCTCGTAGGTTGAGAAGTAGGTAGTTCTGCAGCGTTCGTGGTCTCCATAGGTGGTGCGCACGATAGAAGGCCACGGAAATTTAATACACAAGTTTCCTTCTACATCGTTGCCCGTGATTTCTTTGCCCTCAGCATCCACCAAAATGGGTTGAATACCAGGCATTGGCAAAGTTGCGTAGGTCGCTTTTTCGGGCGTTACTCCAGCCATCGGTGCTATCATAAAGCCGCCAGTTTCGGTTTGCCAGTAAGTGTCGACGATAGGGCATTTTTCGTGGCCAATGTTTTTAAAATACCATTCCCAGGCTTCTTGATTGATGGGTTCTCCAACAGAGCCCAATGCACGCAATGCGCTCAAGTCATATTTTGCAGGAAATTCTTCACCGAAGGCCATCAATGCTCGAATAGCAGTAGGTGCAGTGTAGAAGATATTTACTTTGTGTTTTTCGCACACTTCCCAAAATCTGCCTGCATCCGGAAAAGTGGGTACGCCTTCAAACATTAGGGTAGTTGCGCCAGCCAGCAGAGGTCCGTATACAATATAAGAGTGACCGGTAATCCAACCAATATCGGCAGTACACCAATAAGTTTCGCCTTCTTCGTACTGAAATGCATTTCTAAAAGTATAGTCGGTATAAACCATGAAGCCTCCAGTCGTGTGCACAACACCTTTAGGTTGTCCGGTAGATCCAGAGGTATACAAGATGAACAGCATGTCTTCAGCATCCACTTCAACAGCTTCGCATACTGTACTTTGTTTTGTTATTTCTTCGTGCCACCAATAGTCACGGCCATTCACCATTTCAACAGGGGTGTTGGTTCTTTTTAAAACGATAGAAGAGGTGATGCTAGAGCACGATTTCAATGCTTCGTCTACCACCGTTTTTACCGCAATGGCTTTGTTTCCGCGTGCATTGCCATCAGACGTTATAACCACTTTTGCTTGTGCATCATTGATGCGGTCAGCCAACGCATTTGCTGAAAACCCTGCGAATACAACAGAATGTACAGCGCCCAAACGAGCGCAGGCCAAACAAGCAATGGCCAATTCAGGCACCATTGGCATGTACAAGCACACGCGGTCACCTTTTACGATGCCGTGTGCTTTTAGCACATTGGCGAATTGACATACTTTTTCATGTAATTCCTTGTAAGTGATTTTTATTGCGCTTTCAGAAGGATCGTTTGGTTCCCAAAGGATGGCTGTTTGATTGGCGCGAGTGGCCAAATGGCGGTCTAAACAATTTTCGGTGATGTTGAGCTTGCCATTGACAAACCACTCTATTTTTGGTTCTTTGAAATTCCAGTTTAAAACTTTGTCCCATTTCTTTTTCCAAACAAAGGTTTCCGCTTGTTCTGCCCAAAAGGCTTCAGGTTGTTCGACGCTCTTTTTGTATTCAGATTGATACTCGTCAAAAGTTCTAATTCTGGTTGCCATAAATAAGTTAGTTTTCGTGTTCGCGGTAAATATAGAAAAAAGTGCAAAACGAAAGTGCAATTTTTTTA
>CANFBW010000045.1 GCA_947444925.1 Flavobacteriales bacterium
ATAGATTGCGTTAACGATCCATCACTATATCCATCTGCTATTCCTCCATAAAAAACAAAATTGGAAACCAATGGTGGACAAATAGATTGCGCTAACGATCCATCACTATATCCATCTGCTATTCCTCCATAAAAAACAAAATTGGAAACCAATGGTGGACAAATAGATTGCGCTAACGATCCATCACTATATCCATCAGCTATTCCTCCATAAAAAACAAAGTCTGAAACTAGTGGTGGACAAATAGATTGCGTTAATAATCCATCACTATATCCATCAGCATTACCGCCATAAAAAACAAAGTCTGAAACTAGTGGTGGACAAATAGATTGCGTTAATAATCCATCACTATATCCATCAGTATTACCGCCATAAAAAACAAAGTTTGAAACCAGCGGTGAGCAAATTGACTGTGCCAACAATCCATAACTACACCCGTCAGCATTTCCACCAGTAAACTGAGCAAATGATTTCAGAGATGCAGAAAATAGCATCAAAAGTAATGTGGTGTACTTTAACATTTTATTAGAAACCTACTATCTTACACCTCTACCACCGAACCTACGATCACGAGATTGATTGGCGTTATCAGTCATGTATCCTACATCGCTTATTGTAAGTCTTTGTGTGGTAATGGTAAACCAATCACCACCTCGACCAACGCCACCTCCTTGACCGCCACCGGTTGCTGGCCATTCAGCAGTATTTGCAGCGCCCGCTGCGGTTAATGAGCCATCACCACAAGCAGAAGTAAAAGCGGAATAATTAAAATTGTATCCACCCAAACATTGTTCCATGATATTACCTGACATCTCCATTGCGCCAAACCACGAACCACCAGCTTGAATTTTATTTGTTGCAGCACCAGCAGCAAAGCCACATCTTAAAGGTCCTTTGGCAGTATTATTAATACCATATGCACATAGACCATTACCCGATGCTGTTGAAACTTCGCCTGCTTGGCCAGCATTGGTAAGCGCTCCTGATTCAGCCTGTAAAAGACTCACTGCGCTCCAGGCATATTCCCCAGTTAAAGCTGCCGGAGATGCTCCTCTGCAAACCTTTTCGTATTCAAATTCAGTCATTGGCCTTAAAGCTGCCCAATCTAAATAAGCAATCAAATCAGCCCAACTCAACCAATTACAAGCTATATTTTGACCATCATCTGTTTCATTATAAGTACCATTATTATTTAAATCACATCCATATACTGCCGGCGTGATGGCTGCAACACCACTTGTTTTTATTTTTATCAAGTTTCTTGATGGAGTTGCTGCAGAAGCAAAAGCAATAGTTCCAACGGCCGAAGCAGGATTTACAGTTCTTACAAGCTGCTGTGTGTAAGTAAGGCTATTTAAAAATGATGTGTATTGTTCTTGACTGATTTCATATTTCATACAATAAAAGCTATTCCAACCTAAAGGAAATGCCGCTGGTAAAGCTGCTGTACTACCCCATCCGCCATTTGATTTATAATTACCTGCAGTTCCAATACCTGCTGTTTGTATAGCATTAGTAATTAATACAGATTTAAATCCCCAATTACTAGCACCACTACCGGTAGCGCCATTATCACCAATATAAAAATCGCCTTGAGGTACATTTACCACTTCCATTCCAAAAACCTGAAAATTATCAACGCCATTGGCAGCCGTTTGAAGTGCTAAGGTGACAGTTTCTACGGTAATATTTCCATTACCTACTGCAGAACGTCTGATAAAAACACCCATGCCATCAGTAACAGCATCTACCTGTAATATAGCACCTGTAATTGAATGATTACCAGAAACGGTGCTTACTAAAGCATGCGTCCACAAATTATCCGAACAAGCTTGGCGTTTAACAAATACCCAAACACCATCCCAATTACTTGGGGTTAGTGATGCATTCCAGCTATTGTCCCATTGGATAGTAAACGCAAGATTTGCCCCCACCACAGTGGGCGTACCAATTGCTAAATTATTCGCTTTTAAATTAGTATTTAATAAACATAAAGTTAGAATCGTGAAAAAACATAAAATCTTGTTATAGTTTTTTTGAAAAGAGAAATTATTCGTCTTCTTTGCGCAAAATGAAATGAAATTTAACATGTTAAAAGTTGTTTAATAAATAAGTGTCAATTTTTACTCAAATATATATATATATATATATATATATTAAAAACAATTTATTGCAAAATTTTCCTTTTACGGGAATTTCAATTACTATATTTAACATAGTACTGAAATTTTTTATCACTTTATTATAGATTTTATTATTTTAAATAGATGGTTCGACTTTCTTGTAGAGATAAAAAACAAAACCCTTGCAATGCAAGGGTTTTGTAAGAAGTGGTCCCGAAGGGATTCGAACCCCCAACCCTCAGGTTCGAAGCCTGATGCTCTATCCAGTTGAGCTACGAAACCATCTTCATTCTATTTGTGCTGCACTTCTGATCTTGTCCACCCTTTGGACGACATGAGCTACGAAGCCTGCAGGTCAAAGATAAAACAAAAAATCATGTCTCGTTGGCTTCAAAATTTTTGTCAGTGATAATTTATCGGCGATAAGTACCAAGGTTTTGAATAGATTCTTAAATTTACGCTGCAACACTCAAAACTATACTATGTCTGAATTTTTCTACCAAAAAGCATTTCCTCTTAAAAAGGATCCAACTGCATATAAATTGCTCACGAAAGACCTTGTTTCTACCCTACAAGTTGATGGTCGTGAAATACTAAAAGTAGATCCGAAAGCATTGGAACTCCTTGCCCAGGAAGCATTGTCAGACATTTCATTTTTATTGAGAACTGCGCATCTTGAAAAAGTAGCTGCAATCTTAGACGATGTAGAAGCCACCGACAACGACCGTTTTGTTGCCTACACGCTTTTGCAAAATGCGAAAATAGCCGCTGAAGGACAGTTGCCTTCGTGCCAAGATACCGGCACAGCCATTGTTATGGGCAAAAAAGGGGAGAATGTTTACACGGGTGTAAACGATGAAGAAGCTTTGTCAAAAGGCATTTACAAAACCTATCAGGAAAAGAATTTGCGCTACTCGCAAGTGGTTCCGCTGAATATGTTTGAAGAAAAAAATACAGGCACCAATCTTCCTGCACAAATTGATTTGTACGCCGAACAAGGCAATGAATACAAATTCCTATTCCTCGCCAAAGGCGGAGGATCAGCCAACAAAACCTATTTGTACCAGCAAACAAAAGCCTTGCTGAACGAAAAAAGCATGGTGGAATTTGTTACCGCAAAAATAAAAGATTTAGGCACCGCCGCTTGTCCGCCCTACCATTTGGCTTTCGTCATTGGTGGCACTTCGGCAGAAGCCAACTTAAAAGCAGTAAAGCTTGCCAGCGCAGGATACTACGACGAATTGCCTACCGAAGGCAACATGGGTGGACAAGCCTTCAGAGACCTTGAATGGGAAAAAAGAATTCACCACATCTGTCAGGAAAGTCACATTGGCGCTCAGTTTGGCGGAAAATATTTTACACACGACGTGAAAGTAATCCGCTTGCCGCGCCACGCCGCATCTTGTCCGGTGGGCATTGGCGTAAGCTGTTCTGCCGACAGAAACATCAAAGGAAAAATCACGAAAGACGGCGTTTTTCTGGAACAACTTGAAACCAATCCGGGCAGATTTGTGCCTGCAAAAGCACCGCATTTAGAGAAAGCGGTAGAAGTGGATTTGAACCAGCCGATGGCCGACATCCTGAAATTATTGTCGCAATACCCTATTAAAACACGATTGAATTTACGCGGTACATTGATTGTAGCGCGCGACATTGCACACGCCAAAGTGAAAGAACTCATTGATGGCGGAGCGCCAATGCCTGAATATTTTAAAAACCATCCGATCTATTATGCCGGTCCGGCAAAAACACCAGAAGGTATGCCATCGGGCAGTTTCGGTCCGACTACCGCCGGAAGAATGGACTCATACGTAGATGCCTTTCAGGCGCTCGGCGGCTCTATGGTGATGCTCGCCAAAGGAAACCGTTCCTTGGCGGTGACCAACGCTTGCAAAAAGCACGGTGGTTTTTATTTGGGCTCTATCGGCGGACCAGCGGCCATCCTCGCGAAGCAAAACATCAAGTCGGTGGAAATCGTTGACTTCCCTGAATTGGGCATGGAAGCGGTACGCAAAATCGAAATTGAAAATTTCCCGGCTTTCATCATTTGCGATGACAAAGGAAATGACTTCTTTGCGAATTTGTAACTCACTGCAAGTGCTGCAACACTCCAAAATGAAATGGCGACCATTTAGCCGTTGGAATTGACGCGGCTTTCATCGCATCATTCACCCAAACATTGCAGGTGTTGATGCACGAATACTTTCCTTTTGCGTCGTAAAAACAATCGTTTTTACGGTACCCCGGACAGAGACAAGGTTTTAATTTACCGGCGTCGAGCTCAAAGGAATTTGCAATGAAATTATTGAGCGCTTTCAGCTGCTGCGGATGCACTTGTACTGCCGTCCAATTTTCCTGCGAGCACGCGCTATACACCACGTGCTGTGCAGCTTCGAGCTGCATAAACAAGGCTCTGCAAGCCAAGCCAACTGAAAGATCTTTCCACTGTGGAACATTGAAGTAAAACTCTTTGTTGCCCCAACCAAAAGCGATGTATTTGGTGAAGTCAGGCACATTTAATTTCGCCTTCAAAGCCGTATCTACCAAGGCGATGGGCAACACAATATCCAAGTGTGCATCTTCACTTTGAATGTAAACAATTTGGGTGATCCCCTCTGAAACGGTGGTGTTTTCAGCACTTGCAGGAATATAGCTCAAAACAATTGCAAGCACAAAGTAGAGCGTCACCACGGCAAAAAGAAGTAAAATAACCCGAAATAAATATTGGAAAAACTTCTTCACACTGCAGCTGCTACCCTATCACCTTAATGCGCATCACAGTGGAAATGGACAAGGCTCTGGTTTTCGCTAATTCGGCTTTGGGGCCAGCAAACAATTCATCGACATTGTTTGAAAAAAGCTGCAGCCAGCGATCAAAATGCGCTTTGGTCATGGGCGATTTCTCATTCAAGGAAATGTGCTTTGGCATCGGACTACCATGGTAATTGTGCTGATCCAGCAAAATCGATTCCCAAAAATCATACATAATCGGCAAATGCTTTTTCCAATCCACCGCCACAACACGCGTAAAAAAATGCGCTATCAAGTCATCCTTTTCTACCTTTTGGTAAAAAGAATTGACAAGGCTTTCTACATCAGCACGATTTTCTATGTCTTTTTTAACCATTTCCATATTGTAAAGGCGGCGATTGAACCAATGAAAGGCGCCGTTAAATAAATCCAAATCGAATCCATATTTCCGCTCAAAACAGCTGGCGCCAAACTTCGCGCGGGATTCATAGAAGCGCCGCTAATGGGCCCTGCAAACATGGCTTCCAGCAAAACAACGCCGCCCACCACAACGCCGGTAAACGCTTGAATTTCTTTGGTATACTCTCCCACTTTCAAAGCAGATAAAATAAGAAAAAACATCAACAATATTTCCAGTACAAAAGATTGCATGTCAGTTCCTGACGGCACAGTAGCGCCCAATGTTTGCGCTTCAGGAAACAGCATTTTTAAAAGCGCACTCGCAGCAAATGCACCGGCAACTTGAAACACAATATTTTTTGCCGCGTCCTCTTTACCGAGCATTCGGAAAAGCGCCAAACTCAACGAAACAGCAGGATTAAACTGTGCCTTAGGAAAAGCGTATACCATTGCCATGATCACCAAGCCAAAGGTGGTGGCGATGCCAGCATGGCCAATCACTCCGCCACTTATTTGATTAATTATTATTGAACCCGTTCCGCAAAAAACCACAATAAAAGTTGCCAGAAATTCAGGGAAATGTTTTTTCATCCACTTATTTTATCTGACTAAAAGTATAAAATAATTCGTTGGCAATTTCGTTAGAGCGCTCATCGTATTTTAGCGCTTCAAGTGGGGTGTCGTCAAATGCCTTAGGGTCATTGTAACGAATTGGAATGCGCTTGTCGGCACCAGGAATATAGGGGCAATTGTCGTCGGCGTGAGCACAAGTCATAATGGCCGCAAAGCCGATTTTTGCATTGGCGGTATCATCGTATATTTTTGAATACGCAAGAAGCGGAGACGCATCATTTGCAAAATAAACAGCATACTTAGGATTTCCTTCTCCGCTTTTCTCCACTTTAAAGCCGCTGCGCTTTATAGATTCTACAGCCCGCTCATTAAAAGCAGTGACTTCAACTCCGCCCGAATAACATTGTGCATTTATACCATAATAGTAAGCAGCAGTTTGTGCCCAAATTTGAGAGAACTGACTCCTTCGGCTATTGTGCGTGCAAATAAAATTCAAGTGAACTTCTTTGCCGGCATTGCGCTGCTGCTGAATGTAATTGATCAATTCAGTTAAAACTGTTTTTCTTTCTTCAGAGAGGAGAGAGAAATCCAATTGTTTTCTAAAGTTTTCGAGTGGGGATAAAAGTGTATTCATAGTATTTAATTTTTATGGTTTTTATGGTGAGGGCGATAGATCCTTCCTTCGTCAGGAAGACAACCAGAGTGGAAATACCATAATGGATAGGTAATGTCCTCCTGACATTTAATATTAAGAGGAGAAACGAAGTTTCGGTCCTTCAAGAATCTATCGCCCTCCATGTAACTTAACAACAGCCTCCAGGCGCACAACAAGAGGCTTCTTTAGTGCCAAGATCGACCAAGTTCAATTTCATTTTTTCAGCCGGAATACCACAATTGTCCTTAGCCAAACAATCCGTTTTAGTAGCAGTAAGCACAAAGTTTTTTCCGTCAAAGTCCAAGCCATATTTTCCTATGGTGCTGCCTTGGTATTCCACTTCCACTTCTTCATCTGCAAGCGCCAAAGTTTTTTCAGCCAGAACAATAATGCCTAAAAGCTTAGAGGCACTCAATCGGTGGTCAAAATCATTGGCTTCCCACAATTGAAAATTGGCCTTTTTTTCTTCTCGCACAACACCGCCACAGTCGATGAAATTTTTAGTGATTGCGCCTACCTCAGTCACGTGAAAATGCGATGGAACCATTGTGCCATCGGGCAATACAAAGTTCACAGATTCTAAAACACTCAATTGATTTTTAATTTCAGAAAGTTTCATAACAACCGATTTAAGTTTCATTTTAAAAAACCATTTTGGCTTTTTATCTCAACAACACTTATTTTTATTTTTTTCAATTTTGCCCGAATAGCCTTCAAACAACTTGAGCAATTTGGCGATGGCTTTCTCATTCACACAATAGCAAATTGAATTTCCTTCCACGCTGCCAATAATGATTCCAGCGTTTTTCAATTCTTTTAAATGCTGAGAAATAGTGGGTTGTGCCAAGGGCAGCTCATTCACAATATCGTTGCAAATACAGGCATTCACTTTAAGGATGTGCTCCAAAATAGCCACACGCGCCGGATGCGCGACGGCCTTCAGCAGCACCGCAATTTCATTGTGCTTGTTACTGTAATGTTCTGTTTTTGAAATACCCATTTATATATATCTATATTGCAATATTACAATTATAAAAGATCAAAGCAAAATATTTACAAAAATATATTTTAAAATCATAACTGCATTTGTATTAAAAGGGAGCGGATTTTTCCGCTCCCTGAATGATGAAAATTTATTCAACAATTACTTTGGTGGTAACTGAAGTCGTTGCTGTATTTAGAGTTATAAAATAGAATCCTGAATCCCAATTGGCATTCAATTCAATCTGATGGGTTCCACTCTTAGCCAAAATATTTTGAAGCAATTTTCCTGTATAATCATAAACAGATATCGATTGACCCGTTTCCGCAAAAGCAGATAAATCAACAAACACTTTTCCTGAACACGGATTAGGATATACGGATAAAGCATCTTTTTCTAAAGATTGGATTCCATTAGAAGAATTTACTTTAACCAAAGTATCGGCAGTACACCCCTTCCCATCGGTTACGGTTACCATGTAATCACCGCTTACAAGTCCGCTAATAGATGCTGTCGTTTCGCTGTTGCTCCACAAATAAGTGTAAGATGGCGTGCCTCCTGAAACCAAAGTACTTGCACTACCGTTGCTTCCTGAACTTGGTGTACCACTGGCGTTGATCACAATGTTATTAGGCTCGGCAATTAGCACACTATCAACACTTGTTTTTGCGCTGGATGTTACTGTTACAAAATATTTGCCCGGACACAAATTTGTTGCAGTAGCCGTAGTTTGACTGTCACTCCACAGATAAGTATACGCTCCACCTCCTGCAACAGCGACAACTGTTGCCGAAGCATTGCATTCGCCGTGACATTTTACATTTGTTGAATGCTCAATATTTGCCACTGGATCCAGCTCTGAAAGTGCATTTGAATACAAACCATTATTATCGGTCACGACAAAGACTCTGGTCGTTACAAAAGATATTTTGTTCACGTTTGTATAGCTTGGCAAATTGAATTGATTTCCCCCGGCAATCCAAGTTTTTCCGGCGTCCTTAGTGGCTAATAACCCTCCTTTATAACTGGCAAAAACATATCCTCCATAAGTCGCCAAAGTCTGAATTTTTTTTCCATTAAGGCCCATCGTAACAGTATGTGCAATTGACACAGCGACAGTAGCGGTCCACGTTCCTGATGTAGCATCGGCAACAAATACTCCTGAACCGTCAGTACCAGCAAACAATTTAGTGCCTGAAGCTTTTACCAATGCCGCAACAGCTGTAACATTTGCATTGCTTAACCCAGTACCAAAACTAGTCCAATCGCCCGATGTCTCATTTTTTGTGTACACTCCATTTCCATAAGTTCCCAATATAATTTTGTCCTCATAAAAAGCAAGGGAAGTTGGATTTACATTGACAGGCAAACCTGTTTGTACTAAGCTCCAACCGTTTACCAAATCGGAACGATAAATTTCATTTGTGGTGGTGATGAGATAAGTAAACGAAGCAGAAGGAATTATCTTTTTAATGCTCAGACTTCCTAAGTCTGCATTGAACGCTACCCAGTTTTTCGCGGTATCAGCACTCACAAAAACACCTCCATATTTAGTAGAAGCCAATAATTTAGTGCCAAATAGCGTGAGGTCCGTAACATTCAAACTATCCGTTAGTCCCTTATTCAAAATTTTATAGCTGGCCGCTAAATCATTACTAACATGCACTCCTTTTTCGGTAGCAGCAATCACTAATGCTGTTCCATTGGTGAACAGAGCAGAAGTACCTAAATTATTGAAGCCATTGTTTGCAGCAGTCCAGCTGGTTCCGTTGGTAGATTTAAAAATTCCTCCACGATTGCTCCCTGCAACCAATTTGCTTTGAAAAGGAACTACCACATTGACATCTAGAACACTGAGAGAAGTGTTGAAAGTTGCAAAACTAATGGTTCCTGTTACAGAGGCATATACTCCTTTATTCGTCGCCAAAAACCACTTTGTACCGTTGTTGGAAATGGAACGAACGTCGGCATTCAAAGGAGCGCCTACTGAGTTAAATACAGCCGTATTTGCTGTGCTTGCAGCAGCAGCAAGAAATAATCCGTTGCTATTCAACACCATCAATTCATCGCTAGAAGCATTATAAGAAAGTGTTGCGCTGCCACCAATATTCATTGTGTTTACATCGTTAAAACTCTGCCAGCTGTCGCCATGGTCATCAGATTTAAAAATACCTCCGGCCAAAGTGCTAAGAAAAATTCTACTCCCGGCTTTCGCCATGGCAGTAACAACAGCATTGTTTAATGAAACACTGCTTATGGCCGCCCAGCTCGCGCCTTTGTTCGTGGTTTTAAAAAGTCCACCACCATCTGTTCCTGCAAGTACAGTAATGGAATCAATCGCGATTAACGATTTGATTTTTAGATTGGTCAACCCGGCATTTGTTTTTTCCCAATATCTGTCTTTACCGACAAAACCGGTAAAACGAAATACACCACTGTCAGCAGTAGCAACAAAAATATATCTTCCGCTGTGTGCTATAGAATTTATTTTGCCGCTTTTCAAGCCAACAGGTTTTGGCGACCAGGAAGTAATCGCTGAATTGGTGCTTTGGTAAACACCGCCCTCAGCTGTACCAATGTATACCAATGTATCGTAGGCAATCCCGCAAGTTACGGTACCCCCGAAAGGCCCTTTAGAGCCAAAATGGGCAAATGAAATTTGAGTAATAAGCAGCAAAAAGCTGCACAAAATTATTTTAAATTTTGGGTTCATTGTATTAAATTTTGATGTGAAATTATTTTTTGACCTAAGGATCAATAAGCTCACGCGGGCGGATGAACGATGGAATAAAAAACTTCGGGATAATACATCTCCCGATAAAAAAACAAGTTCTTTATTTTTTTACATATCACGGGAAAGATTAGTGATAAAATCGCAGAAAAAAACAATACTTCAATCTTCTCTTTTACTGAATTTACAGGCCTTTTAGTATTGTTTTCTTTATCTACCTGTTTTTTTAAATAGCATTTTCCATCGCAATGCATTTTTGGTTTTGCTGTGTTTTCGCAATGAGTTTGTATGATCTTTTTTTGATTGAGTTGAAAAGCGAAATAGGTAAAAAAGTTATTGCAGCTGTAAATCAGCATTGCCAACACAAAAAATATGGAGGCACTTTTTTTCATCAGTTGTCTTTAGCGCCTTGTTCTATCCATTTTAATATCATTTGCAGCTTACAATCGTCTAGTTTTCCGGAAGGAGGCATTGGATTGCTAGTCGATTTCAATTGCGCGTAAAACAAACTGAATGAAGGATTCAAGGTATCTATATATCCACTTCCTGAATGCCACAAATTTTTGTACGCAACTGTATCTGCCACATCAAAATTTCCAGCAGCTGACAATCCTGAATGACAGCCAGCATAACTACAATGGGCATTAATTAAGGGTAAAATATCTTTTTTGAAAGAAATACTTTGGGGTAAAGCACAATCCTTCACAGGATCCATTTTTTCATAAGTGCATGAAAAGTGAAAAAAGAAAAGTAAACAAGCAACTTTCATCCACTTGTACTTTTCTATGTTACACTTTTGACGCTTCGCTTTAATGTCATTCATATTTAAACATTAATGGAATATTTACTTTTATTTTTTGAGCAACGACAGAATTGTTGTTCGCCTTTCCTGAAACAGAAAGATTATTCAGCTCACTCAATTTTAAACCCGTAAATAACTTGCTGTAATCAATGATAATATGTCCGTATTCAGCCTGATTTTCAAGTACAGTAAAATTCTGCTCCGGCATGTTTACTTGAACACAATTGGCCTCTGTGCCTATTTTATAGGCAAATGATTGCATCGCTCCAGAAAGATCAGAAGTGGTGTCTACCGTGCCTTGCACATTCATGTACACATAGCCATCGGGTTGAGCTGTATTTGCAAACCACATTTCAGAATGGTTGAGCGCAAGCGAATCTTTTGTTGATGTAGGATTCAATGCATCGCTCGCCGCATTCAACCCGACTTTAAAACGAATGGCTTTGTAATTTCCAACCGGCACTTTTCCAGCCGTATAGGTTTCTGTGACTAAATTTTTAAGTAGAATGGTGTCTGGCAAATCTATTACAGAGCCATCCAGCTTCACCACCTGTATATCCGAAATATAGAGTTGAGCTATAGAAAGCGAAATATTTCTCCCCGCATCGGTAGTGTAAGTAAAGCCATAACCATCTACCTCACTGTTGTCAATATAGGTGTGCAAATGAAAAAGAAGTGTTCCTGTGGGCACCTGCTCCTCTGATTTTGAATCTTCCGGTTTTGGTTTTTCGCAAGCGGAAAAGCCTGTCCAGATCAGCAATAGGATATAAATTACTTTTTTCGACATGTTGTATATTTTAAAAGTTTAGCGACCAATACACATTGATCATTGATTTTACAGGAGCTTGTATTCCGTTTACCCTTTGGTAAAGTGGAAAACCATACTCTGCTCCTATTTTATTGTTTTTTAGAAACCCCTTATTGATTTGCACCGTTGTTCCCATGTACAACAATGTTCTTTGTCCGCCATAGTTATTAGGATTTGCAGAGGGTTCATAGTAGTAATACAACAAGGGATCATTGCCTTGAATTTTGTCGTTCATACCCGTTTCTATGCGCAAAGAACTGCTCCACAATTTCAGCCAGCGGTAAGCAAACCACAGGTTGGCAGTCGCTTCATTTCCTAAACGATAGCCTAACTGATTGTGGTACATTCTGTACACTCCCGAAAGCTGAACTCCTGCAGCCAGTTCTTCTTTTCGATAAGAATAGCCGATGGCAGGCAAGGCATCAAAGCTTCCGGAACCCAGCTGCATACTGTAGGGCATGCGTTTGTGGGAATACATCATGTCATCGCTTGCCCCCAAATAATGGATGTTTCCCGTTGGAATATTCACGCCCGCACTTAAAATGAGTTGGTGTTTTTTGCTACTCAACAAATGGTACAAAGCATGAACTTTAAAATCTCCAAAACCCGAAGACACAGATGTGCTGGCGGATTCAGTGGGCGACACCGTCATTCCCGGCATATTCATTCCGCTCCCAGGAAACATCAACATTTCCATACTGTTAGAAATATAATTGGCCATCAACATCAGCGTCAATCTGCTGTTAACACCATACATCGCCATCAACATGTGCATGTTGCTTTGCATGTTTTTTGGCGACATTAAATACTGGTTAAAAACATCGTTGTTGCTTATAGTTGAAGTCCCTGAACGAAGGCCTTCCATACCCATGTTCATCAAGCGGTACGAAATCATCCATTCGCCTTTGCTGTGAACGTGACTGTACATCAGGCCTGCAGGTGTGGGAACAGCTATGGCACAACAACAATTGTTTTCGCAAACCATTGTGCTGTCGGGACTTTGTGCTTTTATGCTGCCCATCAGCAAAGCTGAAAAAGCAAAGCACAGCAATAAATTATGCATTGAAATGACTTGAAATGAATACTGATTAACGGAATGTTAAACTAGCATTTGGGCGGCTGCAAAGGCGCTTGGAGCAAACTTGAAATACTTGAAAAAAAATACGCACGCTCTTGTTTGGTCCATCGTGAAATGGGTGCTTGTATTTTAAAATCAGACTCAACAAAAAACTGTACTTCGCTATTTTCTTTGGAACTTCCCGAGAGTGGCATTTTCTCTCTTTTCTCTTCCTTCTTCAATTGCTTTTTCAAATGACATTTCCCATCGCAATGCATTTTGGGCTTGGCCTTGTTCTCACAATATTTTTTGGTGATGCTGCTTTTATTGATCTGGTAATGCACCACAATAAATGATTTGACAAGGCTTTGCGACAAAAGCGCAACAAGAATCACTATGGATAAGATTCGTTGAATCACCCAACAAATATATATATTCCTACAACTTCTATCAAAAAATATTATTTTTAAAGACATGAAAAACACAATTTTGTACTTCATTCTTTTTTGGTCGGTCCATTTAGCGGCACAGTTTCAATCGGTAGAAATAGGTGTTGGTGGTTTGACCTGCTCAGCCTGCTCAAGAAGCGTGGAAATGAGTTTGCGCAAACTCCCCTTTGTCGATAGCATTTCCATGAATCTGGAACGCACCAACGCAAAAATATTTTTTAAAAAAATAGCCTTTGTAGAAATAGAAAAAATAGCAAATGCTGTGGTCAACGCAGGATTTTCTGTGACTTACCTCAATGCTGAGTTTCTTTTTACAAACACCATTGTCAGCAACAACTTCTGCTTCTCATTTGAAAACAACAAGTACCAGTTTTTACTAGATGCCACTAAAACACTCAATGGCAAAAAAACACTCCATTTTATCGGTGATAAATATCTTTCCAAAAAAGAAATGGGCACTTGGAAAGCCCGGATGAAAGGGATTTGCGCCCTTAGTGCTAAAGAAAAGCTTTACTACGTCACCCTATGATGCGACACAAAATACTATATCTTTTGTTGCTGCTTGAAATTTCTTCTGCTAAGGCGCAAGAACTTTTTCCGCTGAGCGAACCCGCAAGCAACGCCCCCAAAGGCGTTGTTGGCGTTAAAGCGCTGACCAATTCTTACCAGGAATTTGATGCTTTGCGCAATATGGTGGGATTGCGGCTGATTTACGGACTCTTGCCCCGACTCACCCTAATGGCCACCATCAGTGCGTCCAACCACCATGATGTTGATTTACCGGCCAATTTGGTTTCACATACGCACCTTGGCAATCAAACCATTTACCATGTAAGTCCCTTTCAACGCGGAATTCCCTATCCCTATATTTTCAATGGCGTTTATCTCTACGCCAAATTTCGCTTCATGAGTATCGACCGATTCAAGAGCCATTTGCGCGGAGCTGTGTATGGCGAATGGTCAAATGTAAACGTGGCACACGACGAAGCCGAAGCAAACTTGATGGACGACACCAAAGGTTATGGTACGGGACTTATCCTCACCTACCTCAAAAATCATTTTGCTGTTTCCCTGAATTCAGGCGTTGTGCTTCCCGGATCGTATGCAGGCAACTCCACTTCCTACGGATTAACACTTCCCACCACCATTGCATACGGTAGGGCACTCAATTACAATCTGTCTTTCGGCTACTTATTGTTTCCAAAACACTATTCAAGCTACCAACAAATCAACGTTAACGTTTACACTGAATTCGTTGGCAAATCTTACGAAAGCGCCAGGGTTTGCCAAAACGGAATGGAGATTCCACTGGAAACCCCCCTGTTGAAAGCGGGCAACTATTTGGACGTTCATCCCGGCATACAATTCATTTTCAACTCAAATACCCGAGTTGACCTTTCGGTAGGACTTCCCTTACTCCGACAATCCTATACCCATTTCTATCCCTTCACCTACCTCTCCATACAGCGCTACCTGTACAATGAAAAGAAGTAAAGCCGACAAAATATTTAAGGGAATTTTATTATCTTAATTGGCGCTAAACAATTATTATATATTTTTGCCTAACTTAATGAACGAGGCACAAGCATTAATTAATCCTTTTACATGGAAACAAATTACAAAATTTTAATACCCACTGACTTTAGTTCAGTAGCTACAACCGCAATCAATCACGGAAAAAAATTGGCAACGATCATGAGCGGACAAATCATTGTTTTGCACATTGTTGAAAAAGAAGCACAGGTTCAGGAAGCGTTGGCTAAATTGAAACCAGTAGTTGATGCCATTCGTGAATCAGGCGTTAAAGCCGAAGCAAAAGTAGCTGTTGGTGACTTCATCAAGCAAATCCCGGTTGTTGCTGAAAGCATGGATGTGCAGCTGATCATCATGGGTACCCATGGCAGAAGAGGCATACAGCATTTGATTGGCAGCTATGCCATGAAAATTATCACTGCTTCTGAAATTCCTTTCATTGTTGTGCAAGACAAGCGTGCGCCAGAAAGTTATAAAAACATTGTTTTCCCTATCGACCTTTCGGCTGAAACCAAATTGAAACTGCAAATGACTGCAGCAATGGCAAAGCATTTGGGCTCAACAGTGCATATTTTCGCCAACAGAGAAGATGATCCTTTTACAGTTAAACAATTGGAGGCCAATATCGCTTATGCGAAAAAATATTTTGCGCAAGAAAAAGTTCCTTTTGAAGTTGCTATTAGCACAGAAGACGGTGATTTTGCCAAACATTGTATTCATTATGCAGTAAGTGTTGACGCCGACATAATCGCCATCATCAACCTGAACTACAGAACTCTGAACCCAATGTTCAAACAAAATGAAGAAGAACTAATTACCAACGAAGCGCAAATTCCTGTGTTGACCGTTAATCCAAGTAAGGATTTCACAGAGAAAAATCCAATGTACAGCTTCCAAACGTTGTAATAACTAATACATGAAAATGTAAAACGCCTCGTGAAAACGGGGCGTTTTTTTGTTGTTCTGCTGCCTAACGGCATTCCTAATGCCTGCTTATTCCTTCTTCATGTGCTCCAAAATATCTTGCAGGTAATCGGCTTGTATCTCTTGTATCTCCAACAGACGCTTGTTTTGATGAATGATCATATGGTCGATCTTTTCATGCAAAAGTTTAATCTCTAACTCAGCCTTCAAATTCACTTTATAATCGTGCTCGCTACGAATGCGGTCGCGTTGCTCCTTTCGATTTTGACTCATCATAATAATGGGCGCCTGAATAGCTGCCAAACAAGACAAAATTAGATTCAGCAAAATGAAGGGATAAGGATCAAATGGATTGGTGCTGAACAAAAAAATATTGATCAACATCCACAACACTAAAAAACTAAAGAATATACCAATGAAGGGCCAGCTTCCGCCAAAAGTAGCAATGCGATCGGCCACCTTTTGACCTGTTGTAAAAGCTTCTTCAATATCAGCCTCAATATTTTCGGACAAAATAGTGTTGCTTTGAATGGAATTCAAAACATCTTTTTCAAGTTGCGTCACCTCGCCGTGCTCCCCCTCTACAATGTCGGTGAGGTATTTTCTCCGGTACTCGTTCAGCACATCAAAGGCAATATAGCTTTGATGGGTAAAATTTGGGTGCGCAGCCTGAATCAAAGTAAACAATGGAGCACGCAAACTGTCGCCTCTTCTGCTATCAACTATAGCCCCTGTGTGCCCTGAAATCGCACATACGACCTTTTCCATATCTCGATTATTTACTATTGGCCTCTATTCGCTTTTTAATAAGCGCAAGATGCTCTTGTTTTTTGCCTTCTCGAGTATCAACATTTGTTTTGGTGAAATATTTGTGCGCACTCAAAAATTTCACTTGAATTGGATCCCAATCTTCTGGATTTTTAATGCCGCCATAGTCGAGCAATTCTTGTTGCAGGGTTAAACTGATCTTTTCAAAATCTTCGCGCCCGAGATAGTCTAAATCCGCATCGCATATGATTTCTTCCAAATGGTTCGTTGGCTTTTGCGGAATACTGGTTGCCAATATCAAGCCCTCTATAATGTCGATTTGCGACTCTGTAAAGCCATAGGCTGGCAAAAGCTCCTTGGCTATCTTAACGCCCTCTGGTTCATTGCTCCAGTACTTGTTAAGGAAGCCGGCATCGTGCAATAAAGCCGCCATTTTCACCAACATCAATTCCTCAGGGTCTAGGCCTTCTGATTTACCAATGCGTTCGGCCGCCTGAACCACGTCTCTGGTGTGGTGCGGACCATGGTAGTACAAGTTTTCCGGCAATTCCTTCTCCAGCTTGTTGATCACAAACTGTTTTACTTTGTTGTAGTTCAGTTTGCTGTAAACATTAAAATGATGCAACTCTTGAAAGGCGATATTCGGCACAAATCCTTTGCGGTCTTTCGACAACTCTGGCTTGATTCCTTTCACAAAATACATGTCAATGTCGTCTTTGTTTTTCACCGGGATTTTACCTCGGTACTCGCAATCAAAATACTCTTGCACCATGTTGTAGGTGGTACCGGAAATATTGATTTGTCCGGCCTGAGAACTTGACTCCATGCGGCTTGCTGTATTCACCGTATCGCCCCAAATGTCATAAGCGAACTTTTTCTTACCTACCACCCCCGCAATAATCTCTCCTGTGTGAATACCAATGCGCAGCTCCCACTTCGGCTTATCGGGATTGTTGGCGTGCAGCACCCCTTGATCCTTGATATAAGCTTGTATTTGCATTGCGGCGAGGATACAGTCGACCGGATTGGTTTTGTTTCGAATAGGCACGCCTCCAGCAGCCATGTAGGCGTCTCCACTGGTTTTAATTTTCTCAATATTGTGCTTATCGGCAATGTCGTCAAAAGCGTTGAAGGCCGAGTCGAGTTCCGCAACGAGTTCCGCAGGACGCAGGCGTTCGGCAATTTGTGTAAAACCCTTGAAATCGGCAAAAAGCACCGTTACCATTCGGTAATGGCGCGGTGCAGCACGACCTGTCGATAACAATTCTTTCGCTGTTTCTGCGGGCAAAATATTCAAAAGCAATTGCTCGGTTTTGTTTTTCTCTATCTCTAGTTTTTCTTTTTGCTCTTCAATCTCCGCCTTCTTCTGCATCACCTCCTCGGTACGCTGTTGCACTTTATACTCGAGTACTCTTTTTTGTGTTTTAATAATAGCCACGCGTGAATAATATACCCCCAACACGATAGCCAATACTACCGCTATGATGAAGGTGCGAAACCACCATGTCATCCAAAAAGGAGGTGTAATAATGATTTTCAGAGACGGCACATCGTTCGATTTTACACCGTCACTGTTTGCCGCCCGCACTCTAAAGGTATAGGTGCCGGGATCCAAATTAGTAAAACTCACTTCTCGCTTATTCCCTACATCTTGCCAACCGTCCATAAATCCCTCCAAAATATAAGAGTACTGATTGTTCTCCGGTGACGTAAAATGCAATCCCGAATAGCGAATGGTAATGGCATTGTCAATGTATGGAATTTCAATGGTCGTTAAAGAGTTGATGTCTTTCTGCAATATTGAATTCGCACCAGGAACAATCAATTTATTTGACAACAAAAGACCTGTCAACGCTATCTTTGGTGGCACTTTGTTGGGCTTCACGTCGGCAGGAAAAAACACATTGAAACCGTTGATGCCACCAAAATACATTTCACCTTTATCGGATTTGAAAAATGCCCCTTTGTTGAACTCATCGCTTTGCAAACCATCTTCTTCTTTAAAAACGCGAAACTTTTCGGAAACTGGGTCAAATTTTGATAAACCGCGATTGGTACTCAACCACAACTTACCCACATTGTCTTTCATAATGCCGTAAACAATGTTGTTGCTCAAGCCATTTTGCTCGGTAAAATGTTTGGCCTGACCACGACCAATATCGTATTTATTCAATCCGCCACCGTAAGTACCCAACCACAGCGTTCCCGCCGGATACTCTTCAATGCACAAAATAGCATCGTTGTTCAGCGATGAAGGCGATTTTTTGCTATGCCGTATTTTTAAGAACTCCAATTTGTTGTAAGCGCCCAGATTGACAACTTGGTTTAAACCCCCGCCATTTGTAGCCAGCCAAATGTTGTGTTTGCTGTCTTCATAAATGAAATTCACCGCGCCCTTTCCAATACCCTTAAAATCATTGACATCATAGCGGTACTTGAATGCCTTGTTTCCAGCTGCGTTCATAAAGACCAAGCCCTGCTGACCACCTATCCAATAATTGCCCTTGCTGTCACAAAATATAAAATATACCGGACCTACAAAATCTTTAATTCCCGGCAATACATAGCGCTGCAGCTTATAAGAAGAGTCGCTGCGCACCACCATAAACAAGCCCTGATCTGTTCCTGCGAGCACTCTGTTTTTTTTATCATAGCACAATGAATACACATTGCTTACTCCCTCCGTCGCCAGTACTTTATGCAATACCCCTTTGTTGCGATTGATATAACACAAGCCCTTTTCAGAACCCACCCATGCCAAGCCGGCTTTGTCTTCACAAAACGACCATACATTAATGCTGTGCGTGGTCACGTCCCAATACTGCTCCATGGAATAATTTTGCAGCTTTTGCTTCAGCTTGTCAAACTTGCTGATACCTCTATCGGTGGCAAGCCAAATAATACCCGACTCATCCTGATAAATTTTATTCACCTTGTTGTGTGCCAGCGACAATTCCTTAATGGCTTCAGAAAAATACTTTGAAAATTGAAAAACCGTGTCTTTAGGCGCCTTATCCAGTAAATCAACAGCATTGAGGCCATAATCAGTGCCCACCCACAAAATTCCTTCGGCATCTTGAAAAATATTTTGAATGCGGTTGTCCGACAACGAATAAGCATCATAAGGATTGTGAAACAAAGGCTGCGTAGTAAATTGCACATTTTTTAAGTCTGTTTCATCTATCATGATGCGATTGAGTCCATTCTTTGTGCCCACCCAAACATCACCGCGGAGGTCTTCAAAAATTGAGGTCACATTGCGATTCGTCAAGCTTTGTGTCGACGCAGTGCCTGTCAAAATTCTTCTGAAACTTTCCGTTTTTGGATTATAAATATCTAAGCCGTTATCTGTGCCTATCCACACAAAGCCCGACGCATCCTGCATCACAGCAGTAACACTATTGGAGCTGATAGAGTTGGCGTCTTTCTTTTTATAAACAAAGTGTTTTACTTGAATGCTGCTCAAATCCTCGCCAGTGATGGTGATTTTGCTCAATCCGCCTTCACGAGTAGCGACCCAAATGGTTCCCAATTGATCGCGATAAATGGCTTGAATAGCCAGTTTGCTTGCCGCCAATGAACCGCCCGCCAATGAGCCTAACGATACAAATTGGTCAGTATCGATGACATAAATGTTGAGTCCTTCCGCAGTACCTACCCATATAAAACCGCGCGGATCGTAGGCCAACGCTGTAATGCGATTGTTGCTAAGCGATGCCGAATCATAAAGATCAGGCTTGTACACCACAAAATTGTAACCATCGTAACGGTTCAATCCGTCCTGTGTGCCAAACCACATGAAGCCACGTCCGTCCTGTATAACTTCGTTCACTATGTTGTGCGAAAGCCCTGCTTTGGTGGTAAATCGGCTGAATTTAATGTCGTCACTTTGTGCGCACAAAAGCTGAAAAGAGCAAAAAGAAAAGAGAAGTAAAAGTGTTCTCAAAATAGTACGGTTTACGGAACTTCGAAAGTAGCTAAAAATTAGATTGCCGTAGATAACTTTAGATGTGCTGTTGGGGTAATTTACGAACATTCGTCGGCTTGTAAATACCAAAAAAAATTATTTGGCGAGGAAGATGTTTTTTCTTTTTTTCGAAGAAAAGCTGTCGTAAAATTTCAACCTTCTTTTCTTGCCGTTGCCTGAAGTATAGGTGTCTTTAAATTTGCTGCCCGAGCCTCTTTTGGATTTCACTGAATAGCTGTCGCTGAATTCCTGGTTTCTTTTGGGTGCGCGACCAGTGCCATAAGAATCACCTGATCTCGTTTTGTGTTTTTGGTAGCCTTTGGCGCTAAAGCTGTCGCGGTAATCGTTTCTTCCGCGGGGTGTGCGCACGGTGTCATCATAGTACGTTCTGTGACAACTTGTAAAAACAATGCTCAGTAAAATGCTTAAGGTAAGTAGTAATCGGTTCAAAATAAATGCTTACAAAGGTTAATCTACTTTTATTATTGCTCTTTGGCCCCATGCGCTCGTACATTCCATCGTGCTTTTTCCCAAAAATAAAGGGCAAATCGACTCAGTATGTTTCGCGTGCAACTTAAAAATGTTTGTTGAAAGCAGTACCTACTTTTAACATTACAAATCGCAGTTTAGTTTGGTTCCTTTCAAACATAGCGAAATAATTTTTCTTTACCAAAAGGTCAAAAAAGAGATATAAAAAGTCAATTGTTGATAACAGAAAAACCCTAGCTGCTTCAAAATCAATACCTCAAAAAACAAAAGTATTATTCTGCACTGCGCGTAAATTGATACTGTTGCGAACTCTTTTGCACATCATTTTCATACATCACTTCTGTTATCTCAATATTGTATTGCACCGCTTTGGCGATTTGTGCTTTGCTTTCGTCAGACTCATAACAGCCGCCATCCAAATAATTGAAACCGCTTAAATCTCCCGATAGCCAGCGACCATTTTTTTTGCCGTCGACGTATTGACCAACGCCTACCAACTTGCCCTCTTTATTGAATTCCTTCCACCAGCCCTGCTTTTTGGCACCTGCCAATGCGCCTTCAAAATAAATACCTCCTTCGTCGTTAAAAATTTGCAAGTGACCTTGTCCATTTTTCACCAAGGTGTCTCCCGCTGGCGATAAATACATGGAATAGTCGGCCACAAATTGCAGAAGACCAATGTCGCTTCCGCAATTTTCAAGCTCCTCCTCGTAAAGCAAAACACCCTCATACTTCAGCAAGCCATTGTCATAATATGCCTGATAAGTGCCTATGCCAAAAGCAACAGTGTCTTTTCCGATAACGTAGCTGCTGTCACCATTGTATTTTACTGTTGCTTGTTTGCGGCCGACAGAATTGTAGTAGTTCCACTGACCCGTTTTTGACATTTCGGGGTTAATGGTGCCGCCTTCAGAGGCAGCAACTGCGTCGGCATATTCAACGTCTTCCTCTTCGTCAACAACTGGAACAGGAGGTAGCATTTGCATTCTGCCCTTCGCATATAGCTTTCCGTTAGGGTGAAATACTTGTGCTTCTCCGGCAAAGGTCAATTCTGTTTGCCACGCGCTCAAAGCCATGTCGCGATTGATCTCGCCAACACGTGAACTGTCAATGTTAAACTGCAAACGCTTCACGCCAAAGCCATCTGTATAATGATATGCGCCAGTGGCTTTTCCGCTTTTAAAATGAGCATAGGTTCTGTGGTCTATTTTAAACGTTTCCTCGTTTACACTGGCTGCATAATAGCGGCCATCGAGGGAATCATTGAAATAGCTGGCCACCCACAAGCTGTCGCCAATATTGTTGACTGAATAATCTAAACCTTGCTGCTTTCCGTTGTCAAAAAAAGAATAAGACTCCACTTCTCCATTGTTGTTGTAATTCATTTGAGCGCCATGCAACTTTCCTTCTTTATTGAAAATCTTTACAGAACGAGGTTTGCCAGAACTGTAAAACACATAACCCGTATCGATTTGCAGTCCATTTTTATGAGTACTCCATTTCGATAAAAATCTTTTTCTTGTTGTCTCGTCGTAATCCCAAATCTTCGATGAGCCGTCAACTAAACCATCCTTCAAAAATATCTCTGCCTGTCCGGCAACATGCGTAAAACCAAAACGATTGCGCTTGAGCTCTCTGCCGACAACCTTGCCCTGCGGCAAGGAATTTTTAAAATCGCCCTCGGCGACAATGGTGCTTGACCGCTCTTGAAATTTCAATTTCGCACTTTTAATTTCACCGCGCACAAATTGCGTGCGCAGATAGGAACCATGCAACATTATCTTTTCTCTGCGCCGCAAAGGGCGATTAATCACGGCCATTGGGTTCAACACCAAACCTCTTTTCGTCTCCCGCACAAAATCTGAACTACCCATCACGCGCAAATCCAGGCGCCCAGTATAAAGCTGTCCCTTGTAGCGCAACACCAGTGAATCCATATAATTGCCCTTGCCCCGAGGAGAGCGCAACAACCTTTCAAAAATTTCACCCGACGAAAAACGCTTGTCTGCCATCAGCGATGTGTCTCTGAAAGTATACAGCACTGCTTGAATTTTACCACAGGTTAAAACGGTTTGATAAGCAGCGCTGATACTATCGTAATTATGGATGGTAAAATCAATGCTGTATTTTTTAGCGCTGTCGCTGAGGCGGATAAAATGCTGATGCTGCATCAACGGACTCACATATTCATACTTCAAAACACCGTTTTGATTTTTAACGGAATACAACAGTAGTGAATCTTTGGATTGCTTCTTCCAGTTCGTGCGAAAAAGTTGATAGTACGCACCCTTCTCCAAACACAATTGGTTTTTTTCATTGCGGGTGTATTCTTCGTAACTTTCCCAAACGCCTTGCTCGTCTTTGGCGTATGTTTTTTTTTCAAAAACGGATCCGTCGAGTGAAAATGTCGTTATCGAAAAACGCTCGTGGCCATTGGTGTCGGGCAACACCGTCTTGATGAAAGCAGGCTTTCCATCAGAACGAAAAACGGTATCAAACTTAATATTCTCAACATCATCATTCAAAAACTTCGCCATCACGCTGCCATTTGCATGGTAACAGACATAAGGAATTCCCAGGGGCGTAAAGCTCTTAGATGAAGTATTGATGAGCTCTTCTACCATTTTTTTCTTCTGCTTTTTTGCGACGACGCCATCCATAAATCGGGTGTATGCGGGCGCCTCTTCATTGTACTCGGCAACGGAATCAGGATAGGCCTCTAGCATCGGCTTGCCATTCGCATAAAAAGAGCGGTAATGCTTTGAAAACCCTGTCTTCTCCAAAAAATACTCTTCCGACAAATATGCTGCGCTGTCACCCATTTCGTATTTTCGCAACCAGCCGGCCCATTCGCCATCAACATGAGTACCCTGAGTAGCAACAAAAATTCTGTTTTTTTCATAAGCATGTATGCTGAAAGGGCCGTTCAAAACACCCATTTTGTAGTGCGTTACATCAGCGTAAGAAGAATCGCCAACAAAATATATATTTCTGCTTTCTCCGTTTTTTAAACCATCCGTATAGTTAGTTTCTTTGTCAATATAACCGCTCGTTAAATACAAAAATGCAGTGCCATTGATCTTGCCGCCTGAAACACTAAACGTAGCGCGCACCAACGGCTCCAGATACCCAAAACGCTTTTTCCATCGATTGCGAAAAGTATTGTTGGGCGTTTGCAAAAGCGCATAGTCGCCACTTGGCAGCGAGTCCAAAACAGGTGGAATTTCGCCATTGTAAACGCTTACCCTTTCATCAGTGTCGGATTCGGCGGATTCGGCTCCAATTTTATAGGGATATTGCAAATACTTTTTGCCTTTGAAAAAACAAGTGTCGTGCTGCGCGCCCAATGAAATGGATACAACGGCGAAAAAAAGAAAAAAAATACCTCTCATAAACAATATGAATTTGCCCTACAAATTAGTTGGTGTGCCGAAGATAAGTTTTTAAATCGTGCTTGATTTATGGCACAAAATATTGTTGTTTCTTTTTCTATACTACTTTTGCAAAACCAAACCTAGGCTATGAAATTATTTTTACTCTCCCTTTTGCTTGTGCTTTCAATTAACGCACACGCACAAATGACCCAGTCGGTGCGCGGACAGGTAATCGACAAAAACTCAAAACTGCCCATTGAAGGGGCCACTGTGAGTGTCGTGAATTCTGATCCTTATCTTGCTACGGGTACCGATGCCCAAGGCTATTTCAAACTATCCAATGTGCCCATAGGCCGACAAAGCATTGCGGTTTCTTCACTCAACCACGGCGAACTCACCCTACCCAACCAGGAAGTAAAATCAGGAAAGGAGCTTTACCTCGAAATAGAACTCGAAGAAAAAGTCACTAAAATCGATGAAATTAAAATTGGCAAAAAAAATTATTCCAAACCTGAAAACGACGCCATCGTAGGAAGCAACGTAAACTTAACGCCAAAA
>CANFBW010000046.1 GCA_947444925.1 Flavobacteriales bacterium
CCCAGCATTGTATTTGCAACACTGCTCGACTCCAGTACACTGCACCTACAGTTTTCAGAACCCATATATTATTTACAAAAAACCAACATTCAACCTGAAACCCTTGCCGACACGGTATTGTACAGTCCTCGTCCAAACGACGAAATAACAATTCACTTGCTAGATCATCTGCTTTCTTCTACGCTTTATCATATCACTATTGCGGTCAGCGACTGCGCAAAAAACACCTTAGTGCAAAATCCATTTCCCTTCGCATTGCCCGAAATCGCAACGCAAAACGATGTAGTCATCAATGAAATATTATTCAATCCACTTGGCGATGGCGCCGATTTTATAGAATTGTACAACCGCAGCAGCAAAAACATCGACCTCTCCGCCCTGCGTTTTTCAGGGCGCGACGCACAAGGGTTTTTAACGCCCGCCACCATCTTATGTGCGCATACACAACTCTTGCTGCCCTCCACTTATGCGGCTTTCACTATTGATCCCGAAAACATAGCGTCGACATACCCTGCGCGTGACATTCAAAATATTTTCGGCTGCCCCACACTTCCCGCACTCAACAACGACGCTGGAAACATCGCGCTCATTCATCCCAATGGCACCGTCATCAGCGAAATGCAATACAACGACAAAATGCACGATGGTTTGCTCAACAGCACTGATGGCGTGTCATTAGAGCGCATTCGTCCCAACCTCAATTCATGGCACTCTGCCGCCGAAAGTATAGGCTATGCAACGCCCGGACTCAAAAATTCGCAATACTTAGAAAGCAACGCCTTGAACAGCGAATTTAAGCTATCTTCTAAGGTGTTTACGCCCAACCAAGATGGCAACAAAGACTTTGCAGATGTGCTCTACCAATTCGACAAAGCAGGATACAAAGCAAGCATACTGCTGTTTGACGCCAACGGCAAAAAATGCAAAACCATCGCCGACAACATCCTGCTCGCCACCAGCGGTGATTTTCAATGGAATGGCACCGACGATGCAAACCAACCCCTTCCTGTTGGGATATATATTTTTTACGTTGAATATTTTCACCCCGACGGCACATTTAAACTTTGGAAAGAAAGCATCGCCCTGCAACGCTAAACAATTTCGATCTTTGGAGGGGCTAGTGGTCGGTTCAATAAGATGCTAATAAAACCGACCACTTTTTTTCCGATATTTGCCCCAAAGCAAATACGAATGAAACTTTGGGACAAAGGATTTAATGTAAACAAAGCCATAGAGGCCTTCACCATTGGCAACGACAACGTGCTCGATTTAGAACTCGCACCTTTTGACGTCCTTGGCACGATGGCCCATGTAACCATGCTCTGCGAAGTAGGCTTATTAGAAAAAAAAGAATTGCCCAAACTCAAAAAAGAACTCAAAAAAATATACCAATCTGCTTTGGCTGGTAAATTCGTGATAGAACCTGGAGTAGAAGACGTGCACTCTCAAGTGGAGATGTTGCTGACTGAAACACTGGGCGACATTGGCAAAAAAGTACATTCGGCACGTTCGCGCAACGATCAAGTGTTGGTAGATTTAAAACTTTACGGACGCGCAAAAACGCAAGAAATTGCCGACCTCACCCAAACCTTATTCAACGCGCTCATTCTACAAAGCGAGACGCATAAAAAAGTATTGTTGCCTGGCTATACCCACTTGCAAATAGCCATGCCCTCCTCCTTCGGGCTTTGGTTTGGCGCTTATGCCGAATCTTTAAGCGACGACATGGAAATGCTTGCTACGGCATACAAAATGACCAACCAAAATCCTTTGGGTTCTGCAGCGGGTTACGGATCTTCCTTTCCTATCAATCGAAAACTGACTACCGAATTACTGGGCTTTGAAGACCTGCACTACAACGTAGTATACGCCCAGATGACCCGCGGCAAAACTGAAAAAACAGTGGCAGCAGCCATCGCTTCATTAGCCGCCACATTGGGTAAATTTGCCGCCGACTGCTGTTTGTACATGAGTCAGAATTTTGCTTTTATCACCTTGCCCAAAGAATTCACCACTGGCTCGAGCATCATGCCGCACAAAAAAAACCCAGATGTATTTGAGCTGCTACGCGGCAAATGCAACGCGCTGCAAGCGGTACAATTTGAACTAACAACGATGACAGCCAACCTTAGCTCAGGGTATTTTCGCGACATGCAATTGCTGAAAGAAAAATACATTTACCTCTTCAAAGAAATGAAGGCCTGTTTAGAGATGGCTTTATTGATGGTGCCGAACATCGGCGTTAAAAAAGACATTTTAAAAGACGACAAATACGTTTACCTCTTCAGTGTTGAAGAAGTAAACCGCCGCACCTTAAATGGCAAGCCTTTTCGCGATGCATACAAAGAGGTGGGCATTGAAATTGAAAAAGGAAATTTTGATCCGCAACGCAGCGTGAACCACACCCACGAAGGCAGCATAGGCAATTTGTGCAACAAAGAGATTCAGCGTAAAATGAAAAAATCTTACGCCAAAATAAACGCAGCAGCGGTTGAAGCTGCCATTAAAAAATTACTAAAAGCATAAGTCGTGAAGCACTTTTTTTCTATATCCGATGTAGACAATCTTCAGGGAATAGTGGCTGAAGCCATTGATCTTAAAAAAAACATTGCCCAATTTTCTGAGCTTGGAAAAGGGAAAACCATAGGGTTGATTTTTTTCAACTCTAGTTTGAGAACGCGCCTCAGCACACAAAAAGCTGCGCTGAACTTTGGCATGAGCGTGATTGTAATGAATGTGGGTTCCGACGGCTGGAAGTTGGAAATGGAAGATGGCGCCATTATGAATGGCGATGCTGCCGAACACATCAAAGATGCCGCTCGCGTCATGGGTGCCTACTGCGACATCATCGCCGTGCGCTCTTTTGCTGAACTCAAAAACCGCGACAAAGACTACGCCGAAGATGTACTGAAAAGTTTTATGAAATATGCAGGGGTGCCAGTCATCAATTTGGAATCGTCAACGCTGCATCCATTGCAATCTCTGGCAGATCTAATCACCATTGAAGAATACAAAAAGGTAAAACGCCCAAAAGTAGTGTTGACATGGGCGCCACATCCAAAGGCATTGCCACAAGCAGTACCTAACAGTTTTGCGCAATGGATGAAAAATGCCGATGTTGATTTCGTCATCGCTTGTCCAAAAGGCTACGAACTTGCACCTGAATTCATGGAAGGCGTTGCACTGACCCACAATCAAGACGAGGCCTTTGAAGGAGCCGATTTTATTTACGCAAAAAATTGGTCGTCGTATCAGATGTACGGCCAAATTGTAAGCACAGATCTGGCTTGGACTGTTTCTGCTGAAAAAATGGCGCTCACCAACAACGCGAAGTTCATGCATTGCCTGCCCGTGCGCCGCAACGTCGTGGTGACCGACGAAGTACTCGATGCCGACTACTCCATCATTATTCCTGAAGCAAAAAACCGTGTGACATCAGCCCAGGTTGTATTGAAAAGGATTTTGACCGCAATGCAATAAAACGCCAAATTGTGCGGTTTCCTCGCGCGCGCCTTCCACCGCGTGCGGATTTAAAAAGGCATTTTAAATGCCAAATTAAAACACAATACAATTGTTGAAGATAAATGCATACGCGGCGGAAGACGCGCGCGAGGAAACAAATGAAACCAAGCAAGATCCTCTGTGTCTTTAGCGCTACTTCACTTACAGCAAAATTTGACGACTAAATTCAACACCCTTAAATTGTTCAAAATGCGTTCAAAACTCTTTGGCAACAGCCATTGTATTTGTGGCATCTTTGCTAAATTTGACACACAAATAAATTAGTTATGTTTAAAGGAAAACAAGAAGTGGTTATGGTAAAAAATACCGACTCATCAGCAGCAACACTCGACAGAATTTCTGAAGGCACTGTATTTCAAGGAGACATTGTATCTTCTAAAGGAATCAAGATCGACGGCATCATCAAAGGATCAGTAACCTGCGAAGGCAAAATAATAGTGGGCAAAACCGGCGTTGTTGAAGGCGACATTCGTTGTCATCACGCTGAAATCGAAGGTGTTTTGAAATCGGCCATCTTCGTTAAAGAATTGCTAGAATTGAAAGCTAGCGCCAACTTAATGGGCGAAATCACAACAGGTCGTCTTTCTGTAGAGCCAGGCGCTTCGTTCACCGGATCATGTAAAATGGGCGGCGTTGTAAAAGAGTTTAAAGAAGAAAAAAACCTTGGAGCCCTCAAAGAAAAAACCGCGTAACAACATTGTTATTTTATCGGGCATTGGATTACAAATGGGCGTTACCATATTTTTGGGCGCCTATTTTGGTAAATGGCTCGATGCTAAATATCCCTCTGACAAGAAATGGTTTACAATGACCTGTGTTATTTTGTCTGTAGCGCTCTCCTTATATAGTTTGGTGCAGCAACTAAATAAATTCAACCAAGAGGATGACCCTAGTAAAAAAGCTTAGTAAAATTGTCTTTTATCTTTTTGTGCTGCTACTCATTGCTTTTGCGGCACATTCCTTCGCCCAACAAAAAAACAATACAGGTCGATTTGCCAACCACTTGATTCTTAGCTACAGCCTACAAATGATATTAGCCATTCTGTCTTATGGCGTCCTATTGCTCCTTCATAAAAAACACAAAGACAAATTGGGATTCATCTTCATTGCGAGCAGCATTTTTAAATTTATTGTTGCGTACGCTGTGTTAAGACCCATTTTTTATTCAGATGGACAAATCTCCAAACCTGAATTGCTTTCCCTTTTAATTCCCTATTTATTGGCTCTTTCATACAATACTTGGTCCATGCAAAGTCTTATCAAAGAAATTTAGAATTGGCAATTTCCTGAACTTCGTGATCTTTTTTAAAATATCAACCTTTAAGTTTTGGTGGTGCACGATTAATCCTTACTTTTGCGCACATTATTGAAAGTAGAACTATCATGTCAATTAAAAAACTAACGCACCTATTCTCGCTTGCACTACTGCTATTGGCCCCTGCGGGATTGTTCGCTTCTGAAAATGCAGCTCATTCTGACAACGGAGCAGCTGAAAGAAAAGAATATATTAAACATCACCTTTTAGACAACCATGATTTTCATATTATAGGCAACATCAGTATGCCCTTGCCTGTTCTATTTTGGGATCAAGGAGCGCACATGGCGATGTCATCGGTATTTGAGCATGGCACTAAAGTAGCCGAGATTGACGGTAAA
Organism: Flavobacteriales bacterium; assembly: GCA_947444925.1. GTDB lineage: Bacteria > Bacteroidota > Bacteroidia > Flavobacteriales_C > JAHEZL01. The sequence goes on from CANFBW010000046.1 coordinate 5,179, forward strand.
TTCTATAAAATTGAACACGCGAAAATTATTCCTACGGATGCCAGCGGTACACCTTTGGAAATGCATGGCGAGCATCCGCGCGAAGTAGCTATTGACTATTCTATTACGAAAAACGTTGTGGTAATTATGTTCGTTTGCGTATTGATGTTTTGGTTGTTTCGAGGCATGGCCAAAAACTATCAACAAGACTTAGTGCCGAAGGGTGCTGCTAAATTTTTCGAGCCACTGGTACTTTTCGTTCGCGACGAAATTGCAATTCCTAACATTGGCGAGAAACATTACAAAAAATACATGGGCTTCCTATTAAGCGTGTTTTTCTTTATATGGATCATCAACCTCATTGGCTTAACTCCTCTTGGAATTAATGTTACTGGTAACATTGCTATTACGGCAGCACTTTCATTAATGACCTTATTTATTACTTTTTATACCTCAAAATCAACTTATTGGGCGCATATTTTTTGGATGCCGGGTGTGCCTGTTCCAATGAAAATAATTTTGGCTCCCATCGAGCTACTTGGTGTTATTATTAAGCCCTTTGCTTTATTAATTCGATTGTACGCTAATATTAAAGCGGGACACATCGTTTTGATGAGCATCATCGCTATTATGTATTTGTTCGAAAATTGGGGAGCAAAAGGAGCTTTTTTAGGTTTGTCTTTCTTCCTTAATTTAATAGAATTATTAGTGGCCTTCTTGCAAGCATACATCTTCACTATGCTTTCTGCTCTCTATTTTGGAGCAGCTAGTGAAGAGCGCCATCATGAAGAAGCACACCATTAATAAGTAAAAGAGTAGTTTAATTTTAATTATATATTTTATGGCAATTCCAAACATCGTAGGCGCAGGGTTAATCGTAATCGGCGCTGGATTAGGTATCGGACTAATCGGAGGTAAAGCAATGGAAGGTATCGCAAGAAACCCTGAAGCGGCTAACAAAATTCAAACAGCTATGTTGATCGCAGCAGCGTTGATCGAAGGTATCGGTTTCGCAGCGCTTTTCGCAGCTTAATTTATCCTAATTATTTCCAAGTCGAAACGGTTGGTTTCGACTTGGAAAATAATTTAAATTGAAGAATTTTTTAAAGTTTTATATATATGGAAACATTATTAGGGGAATTTTCAACAGGCTTATTTATTTGGCAGACCATTTTGTTTTTAGGACTAGCAATCCTTTTGAGAAAATTTGCTTGGAAACCAATTCTATCTGCAGTTAATGAAAGAGAAGAAAAAATTCAAAACGCAATAGATGGTGCGAAAGCTGCTGAAGCTAAAATGGAACAACTGACTTCTCAAAACGAGCAAATTTTAAGAGAAGCACGTGAAGAACGTGACATCATCTTAAAAGAAGCGCGCACCGCAAAAGACAGTATTGTTGGTGATGCAAAGACAAGTGCTAAAAAAGAAGCGACCAAAATTTTGGAAGACGCTAAAAAAAGCATCGAAAACGAAAAACAAAAAGCAATCACTGAATTGAAAAACCAAGTAGCTGCTTTATCCATAGAAATATCGGAGAAAATTTTGGGTCATGAATTGGCCGACAAAAACAAGCAACAAGCATTGATGGATACTTTGGTAGACGACGTAAATCTTAATTAATTATGCAATCCAGAGCAGCAATAAGATATGCAAAAGCAGTAATCGAACTTTCTCTTGAAAAAGGGGAGTTGGAGAAGGTGTATGCCGACATGCAAATGATTCAATCGATCTGCAAAGCATCGAAAGACTTGCAATTGCTGTTGGAAAGCCCGGTCGTTAAAACCGACAAAAAACAAGACATTCTAAAAGCTATTTTCACCGGCAAAGTAACGGCCTTGACGCTTTCTTTTTTAATGCTCCTAACTGCTAAAAAAAGAGAAGGCTTATTGAAAGACATTGCCACTTCTTTTATTGATCAGTACTACGCCAACAAAAACATTTTGCGCACTGTTATCACTTCAGTGAGCGGTGTTAGCGAAAGCGTAAAAACAAAAGTGAAAGCTTTGGTTAAAGCTTCGTACAACAGTGAAATTGAAATTACTGAAGAACACGACGCTTCACTTATTGGTGGATTCATCATTAAAGTAGGTGACAAACAAATCAACACCACAGTAAAAGCAAAATTGGAAAAACTAAAACGAGATTTTAGTGACAATCCTTATATACCAGAATTTTAATAACGAACTACAATAAACAATTATAAAAATGGCAGAAGTTAATCCAGCAGAAGTATCGGCAATTTTAAGACAACAGATTTCTGGTCTTAAAACACAAGCCGACTTGGAAGAAGTAGGAACAGTATTGCAAATCGGTGACGGTATCGCCCGTGTGTACGGTTTGAATAATGTTCAATCAGGTGAGTTAGTGGAATTCGAAAACGGACTCCAATCTATCGTATTAAACCTCGAAGAAGACAACGTAGGTTTGGTATTGTTGGGTAGCTCTAAAGGCATCAAAGAAGGCGCTACTGTAAAAAGAACACGCAAAATCGCTTCTGTTAAAGCAGGATACGGTTTGGTGGGTAGAGTAGTCAACACTTTGGGTGAGCCTATCGACGGCAAAGGTCCAATCACTGGAGACCTTTACGAAATGCCATTGGAAAGAAAAGCACCTGGTGTAATTTACCGTCAACCGGTAAACGAGCCATTGCAAACTGGTATCAAAGCGATTGACGCGATGATCCCAGTAGGTAGAGGTCAGCGTGAGTTGATCATCGGCGACCGTCAAACTGGTAAAACAACTGTTGCCATTGACACCATCATCAACCAAAAAGAATTTTACGAAGCTGGAAACCCAGTATATTGTATCTATGTAGCGATTGGCCAAAAAGGTTCAACCGTTGCCAATACATTACAAACATTAACAGAAGCAGGTGCAATGGCTTACACCGTTATAGTAGCCGCTACCGCTTCTGATCCTGCGCCTTTGCAATTTTACGCTCCATTTACGGGTGCTGCAATTGGTGAGTACTTTAGAGATTTGGGTAATCCTGCATTGATCGTTTACGATGACTTGTCGAAACAAGCAGTAGCTTACCGTGAGGTTTCTTTATTGTTGAGAAGACCACCGGGACGTGAGGCTTACCCTGGTGACGTATTTTTCTTGCACTCTAGATTACTAGAAAGAGCAGCGAAAGTAAACTCATCTGACGAAATCGCAAGAAACATGAATGACCTTCCTGCTTCTATCAAACACTTGGTAAAAGGTGGTGGTTCATTGACTGCTTTGCCAATCATTGAAACACAAGCTGGTGACGTTTCTGCATACATTCCAACAAACGTAATTTCAATCACCGACGGACAAATTTTCTTGGAGTCGAACTTGTTCAACGCAGGTGTTCGTCCGGCTATCAACGTTGGTATCTCTGTATCACGTGTGGGTGGTAACGCTCAAATCAAGTCGATGAAAAAAATCGCTGGTACTTTGAAGCTTGACCAAGCACAATACCGCGAGTTGGAAGCCTTTGCGAAATTTGGATCTGACTTAGATGCCACTACGAAAGGGGTAATCGACAAAGGTGCGCGCAACGTAGAGATTTTGAAACAACGTCAAAACTCTCCAATGACTGTTGAGAAACAAGCAGCGATCATCTTTGCTGGAACCAATGGTTTATTGGTGAAAGTGCCAATCGCAAAAGTGAAACAATTTGAAGAAGAATATTTAGGCATATTGGAAGCGTCTCACAAAGATTCTTTGAACCTCATCAAAGCAGGTAAACTGACTGACGAAGTGGTTGAAGTATTGACGAAAGTGGCCAACCAATTAGCTGATAAATTCGCAAAATAATACAGAAGGTCAGCGTTCAATGTTTAAGGTTCAATGTTCGCATTGCACTGAAAACATTGAACTTTGATCTTTGAACTTTGAACATACAAGTATGGGAAATCTTAAGGAAACCAGAAGCAGAATCGTTTCAATTAAATCTACAATGCAGATCACCAGCGCCATGAAAATGGTGTCGGCTGCTAAGTTGAAAAGAGCGCAAGATGCGGTAACGCAAATGCGTCCTTACGCTGAAAAATTGCAGGAAATTTTGAGCAATGTCTCTGGCGGATCTGATGATATCGAAGGTGGTGTTTTCTCAAAATTACGCCCTGTTAAAAAGGTATTGATCATCGCTGTTACGTCAAATCGCGGATTGTGCGGAGGTTTCAACTCTTCTATTTCAAAACACATTTTGACTTTGCTGAAAGGCGAATACGCTGAATGGAATGCCCAAGGGAATGTTGAGATTTTGTGCATCGGCAAAAAAGCAGGCGACTTTTTCAAAACAAGAAATATCCCTGTGGCTGGCGTTAAAACCGATATCTTCAACGCACTCAACTTTAACAACTCCTCTGCAATAGCACTTGAAGTAATGGCTGATTTCGCTTCTGGCAAATATGACGAAGTAAAATTGGTATACAACACCTTCAAAAATGCAGCTACACAAGTGGTGCAAACGGAAGCTTTCTTGCCTATTCAACCAAGTGCATTAGCGGCTGGACAAACTACTACCAAAGACTATTTGTTTGAGCCAAGCAAAGAAGAAATCATAGTGAATCTGATTCCTAAATCATTGAAAACACAGTTCTACAAAGCACTGTTGGATTCAATGGCGGGCGAGCACGGTGCACGTATGACCTCTATGCACAAGGCTACAGACAACGCCAAACAAATGGCCAAAGACCTCACGTTGCAATACAACAAAGCACGTCAGGCTGCGATTACCAACGAAATCTTAGAGATCGTGGGTGGTGCAGAAGCATTGAACAATTAAAAAATGTACCTGAATCAAAATCATTTTTGGGCGAATTTTCTAAAATTGATTATTGCGTTAGCATTTCCTGTTTACTATCTCACGCTGAATTATTTCAATCGCTACTCGATGGATGATTTTGGATTGGCGTATTCAGCAAATTCGATAGGTCCATGGGCTAGTGCGGTAAGTTTCTACTTTGGACAACAAGGTAGTTTTATTGGCATTTTCATCACAAATCTTGCTTTTTGCGTGCCACTATTTGTCTACTATATAATTTTCATATCCGTTCAATTCTTTGCGCTTTACTTCTTTTTTCAAACTCTTTGGAAAATCACTCAAATTGCACATTCTCGAATAAATACTTTTCTTATTTCCTCATTAATTTTATCCTCATTATACTTCTCGGCACCAAGCATACCCGAACTATGGCATTCAACAAATATTACCGCGTTATATACATTGATGTTCCCTATCTTGTTGTTCGCAATTTCCCTTCTATTACAAAATAAACCCTTACTAGCAACTCCATTCTTAGTTGCAATGATGCAAACGAGAATTTCATGGGCCCTAATTCTATTTTCCTGTTATACAATACATTGTGTCTATTACTACTTTGTTTTCCGCAAACTTGACAAGCACAAAGTTGTTGCCGCAATACTTATGATTATTTCTACATTGATATACGTGATCGCGCCAGGAAATGAAGTTTACAGAAAACTATTGTTGCAAATAAGTGCAGAAAGCACATTTAATAACCCCACATTCACTGAAACACTGCGTATTCTATTTGACGACTTTATGTTCAAAAAAAGTGTTTACGTCATTGCATTTCTATTGCCTATTTGTATCCTGATAAAAAATGAATTTATTGCAAAAATAACATTGCCAAAGGCAAAAGTTCTTTACCCACTCCTCGGGTTAATTGTAATAACAACTGCGCATACTTTGCTCCTTTATGTGGCAACCAATAGATTTTTCCATGCTCCTCGAGTATGGCATATTAGTGGTTTACTTTTCTGCTTTACCTCTCTATACTATCTTCTGCTATTGAAAGCTCGCTTAACTGCAGGAACCGCTTCAAACAAAATTGTTACTATTTCGATGATAGCACTGACTATGCTTTGTCACTCCCTAGGATTATACTTAATTGCAAAAACCATGATTGTTAATCTACCTATAGCAAAAAAATACGCAATTGCATTCGACGAAACTATTGAATTAGTGAAACATGCACAAGTAAATAAGGGACAATACTTTCAGGTAAAACCACTTCCAGACTCAGGTGTTTTGCCATCCTGGTGTCTCGTTCATTTCGGGGATGGTCATGGCGTTGGATTTAGCATTAGTAGATTCTGTCAAGTCAAATTTGATGTCGTTGAAGAGCCTACCGAAAAAACAGTCATCAAAAGAGAAAGCGCCAAATAGTCTGCCGCAGGCCGCCCAAAACAACACATCACGACACCCCAATATTATTGCAAAGCAGTTTTTCACAACTTTATACTCTATTTTTAACGTCAAATGAAAATTTAATTGGCACATGCGCTTTAAGAAAACACATACGATTATCGCTTTCGCGCTATCAATGCTGCTGCTTATTTTCCTGCAATTCACACATCAAAACACTTCTGAGCAGACAATACAATACTTAAAAGATTTCGAAAAACATTTGCTTGAACAAGAAAATCTACTTCGCAGAGAAACAGAATGTTTACTTAAAAAAGCCCAGCTTCTACACTACGCCGAAAACTTGCAAAAGGAGCTCGCCTACTTCAAAACCTTGCAAGAAGAAAATGGAATCTCCCTTTATGTGTTCGAAGATAGCGCCATCACATTTTGGAGCGACAACAGCGATCCTATTGAAAAAATATCAAATGCCACGCAAGGCTTCGTCAAAATAGCTGGCGGATACTACGAAAAATACAGCATGCAAAAGCAGGGGAAAACGGTAGTTGCATTGCTGCTTATAAAAAAGGAACCCCCTTTTGAAAATGAATTTGTAAAGACGTATTTTCAAAGTAAGCTGAATTTACCTGCACAATGGAGCATAGTGATTTCCCAAAAAGATGGACCCATTTCATCCCTCAGCAAAAACACAATGCAAGTGCAGCCAAGCGACAATGCAGGCGACAACACAAATCCCATTGCCTACATCTGCCTCGAAATACTTGCCCTGTTATTACTGTTGTTCGCGCTACACCAAAGCATACTTCAAATCAAATTGCCGTTTTACACCAAAGCCTTGCTCTTCGCCACTGCACTATTTTTGCTGCGCTATGCGATGCTATTGTGGCATTTCCCTTTTTACCTCTACCAGAGTGAAATCATGGATCCGCAACTATTTGCATACTCCTCATGGCTTCCTTCCTTGGGCGATTTGCTTCTAAATGCACTAGTATTACTTATTGCTGTCATATTTATTGGTGAGGCACCACTGCCAAAAAACAACATTGCAGACTGGTCGCTAGGCAAAAAATATTTGTTGCTTTTCTGCTCCTTCGCCACACTATTCTACTGCTCATGGCTAGTCATAGAAATTATAGAGATTCTCGTATTCAACTCCAATGTAGTGCTTGATGCAAAAAAAATATTGAACGCAAACATCTATAGCACCACGAGTATCTTCGCTATTTTAATTTACTTATACGCCTACCTTCTATTGGTCAAAAAAGTTGCGGCGCTTTTGAAATGCACCAACATTGAATGGCATAACATTGCGCTGTACCACGCCGCATTTTTTGCTGTTGCTGTATTGCTTCGCTACAGCACCGGTGTTGACGATATCATGGCGCTTGTGCTCATACTGCCGCTATTGCTTTTGGTGGAACATCGTGTCTTTCGCGCACTTTCTGATTTTGACCTGACCTCCTCCCTTTTCCTGATACTATTTTTATCTCTTTTCATATCGGCTACACTAGAAAAATACCTGGAAATAAAAGAAAGCAGTACGCGAGAGCAAAAGGCAGTAGTGATGGGCTCAGAGCGCGATCCCTTTGCCGAATACCTGTACTTAGAACTCAACGAAAATTTAAAAAAAGACGAGCAGATCACCGCCATTCAAGATTCAGCAGTATTAGCAAACTACCTCCGAAAAAAATACTTCAATAAATATTGGGACAAGTTCGAATTGTACTTGACCACCAAAACACCCGATTACCGGATTTTTGCCGGCACTGAAATCATTGCAAATACACTTTACCACAACAATAGAAACGGAAGAGGATGTTACAGCGCACGAATCACTGCGGCAACACATAGCGAAACGTGGATAGAACTCTACCCCAAAAACACGCCCGACGAACTGGGTTTTCCAATACTACTCACCAACAAAGCTCATGAAAACGCTTCATTGCAAGGCGACTACACCTACGCTAAATACTACAAAGGCAAACTCGTCAGCAGTCGAGGCAACTTCAACTACCCACTGATTCTAACAATACTCGGCAAAAGCAAAAGTGAATTTCAGTGGATAGAGCGCAATGGCATGAAACACCTGCTTTATGCGCAAAATAATGACAGCACGATCGTAATCTCCTCTGAAGACTGGAGTGTTTGGCGCATGCTGTCGAGTTACTCCTACCTCTTTATTTTGCTCTCAGGCATCGCCATCATTGCCTACATCGGTCAACGCACCATTGGGGGCAAAAACACACTGCCAACCAACTTCAAAATGCGTTTGCAGCTGAGTATGCTCACCATGCTTCTATTTTCAGGAATCATTATCGGCGCAAGTTCAATTTACTTCATCAACAAGCAATACAACAAGAAAAATTTTGAAAGTATCAATGAAAAAATAAAATCGGTCAAACTCGACGTTGAGCGACGACTCATTCGCAAAAACGCCTTTGACAGCACTGAATATATTAAAGAAACCCTCGACCGTTATGCCAAAGTATTTTTTACCGACATCAACCTTTACAACACACGGGGTCAGCTGGTCACCAGTTCACGACCCGACATTTTCAAAGAAGGTTTAGTCTCTGCCAATATGGATCCCGCAGCATACAAAGTCCTCCATTTTGAACAACAATCCCACTTCATCGGTCTCGAAAAAATAGAAGGCTTAGAATACCTTTCTGCTTACACACCCATTTACAACGAAAAATCTGAACTTGAAGGCTACCTCAACCTCCCCTATTTTGGCCGACAAAATGAACTCAGCAATGAAATTGCCAATTTCCTTGTAGCACTGATCAACATTTATGGCCTTCTAATTGTGTTCTCTATTTTAGCCGCGCTCTTTGTATCGGCCCGCATCACCAAACCACTGAGTTTGATACAAGATCGTTTGAAAAACATGCGTTTGGGCAAACGCAATGAAAGTATAGAATGGCAAAGCAACGACGAAATTGGCAGCTTGGTAACTGAATACAACCGCATGGTGAATGAATTGAGCGACAACACGGAGCGACTTGCCAAATCAGAACGAGAAGGCGCTTGGCGTGAAATGGCAAAGCAAGTCGCTCATGAAATTAAAAACCCGCTAACACCCATGAAACTTCATGTGCAACATTTGAACCGTCTATGGAAAGACCTACCTCACGAAGAGTTTGAAGTTCGCTTGCAGCGCATCAGCAACAGTTTGATTGAACAAATCGACACGCTTTCAGGCATCGCTACCGAATTTTCAAATTTTGCAAAAATGCCCGATCCTGTTATAGAAGATGTTGACTTGATAAGCGTGTTGCGCAATTGCGTGGAATTGTATTCTACTGAAAGCAGCGCCACCGTGCTAATGCAAAGCGAGTACAATACTGTGCTTATAAAAGCCGACAAAGATCAATTGCTTCGGGTATTCAACAACCTCATTAAAAACGCACTGCAAGCCATTCCGCAAGACAGAGAAGGGGCGGTCTCCATCGGACTGACCTACGAAAAAAACACTTTTGTGGTGCGCATCGAAGACAATGGCAAAGGCATCTCTGAAAATGACAGAGAAAAAATATTTATTCCTAACTTCACCACGAAAAATTCGGGAATGGGTCTCGGATTGGCAATGGTGAAAAAGATTGTGGAAGGAATGGACGGCAACATTTGGTTTGAATCACAACTCGATAAAGGAACTTGTTTTTACATCGCATTTAAAAAATAAAACAACCGCAAATGAAATACACCATTGGAATTGACATCGGAGGTACCAACACTGAAATTGGGTTGGTGGACGAAAAAGGCGAAGTAATCGCTTATTCTCATCTCTCAACATCGGCCTACCCCGTTTTTGAATTGTATGTAGATGCCCTGTCTGATGAAATAATGAAACTCGTCAACGCTAACAAAGAATTCAAATGCCTTGGTGTGGGTATTGGTGCCCCAAATGCCAACTATTATTCTGGCTTGGTAGAAGACGCGGTAAATCTATTGTGGAAAGGCAATTTGCCCTTGAAAAAAGAAGTTGAAAAAAGAACTGGATTGCCCACTTTCATCACCAACGACGCCAATGCTGCTGCACTGGGCGAGAAATTGTTTGGGGCCGCCAAAGGAATGCGCGACTTTGCCATGGTGACATTGGGAACAGGTGTGGGATCAGGAATTGTAGTCAACGACGAAATGGTATACGGCCAGGATGGCTTCGCCGGAGAACTCGGCCACATCATCATTGAAGAAAACGGACGCCTTTGCAACTGCGGCAGATACGGTTGTTTAGAAACATACGCATCTGTAACGGGCTTGGTTAATACCGCGCGACAAATGGCCGACAACTACCAAGGTGATTCTATTTTAAAGGAAGTGGGCAAAGAGAATATCACCGGCAAATTGGTTGGTGAAGCCGCAAAAAATGGGGACAAATTAGCCAAAGAAATATTTGACTACACCGCAAAAAAGCTGGGTCTCGGTTTGGCCAATCTTGTAGCCATTACACGTCCCGAAGCTATTGTGCTTTACGGCGGCATGATTCGCGCTGGAAGTGAACTTTTTGTGCCCGCTGAAAAGTACATGAACGAATTCATGCTCAGTATGTTCAAAGGAAAAGTAAAATTATTGCCCTCGTTGCTTCCAGGCGCAAATGCCGGTATCATTGGAGCATCGGCACTTGCAGCTGAGGAAATCAGAAAAGGCAGAAAATAAAAAACACTTGGGGAAGTTCACCAAAAGCCTTGTTGCCACTTCCCCAAAGTGCATTAGCTATTCAACCACCACTTTAATGCAACGCAAACTCAAATACCATGGATTTCAAAAACATTTTGGTGAGCAGTAAAGAAAGTATTTCTTTCATCACTATCATTCGTCCGCAACAACTTAACGCCCTCAACAAAGCCACCATCGCCGAGTTAAGCGCTGCCTTTGACCACTTGGAAAAATCCACTGTTTGCCGCGCCATTATCGTCACGGGGTCGGGTGAAAAAGCTTTTGTGGCGGGCGCCGACATTAAAGAATTTGCGAAGTTCAACAGCGAGCAGGGAAAAAAATTAAGTGCAGAAGGACAAAAAATACTGTTCAATAAAATCGCGAATTTCACAAAACCCATCATTGCAGCCGTCAATGGTTTTGCACTTGGCGGTGGTTTAGAACTCGCCATGGCTTGTCACCTTCGCGTAGCCTCTGAAAACGCACGCATGGGCTTGCCCGAAGTGAGTTTAGGACTCATTCCGGGTTACGGCGGAACGCAGCGTTTGCCTCAATTGATAGGAAAATCAAAAGCTTTTGAAATGGTTTTGACCGGCGAAATGATCGACGCAAAAACCGCTTTGCACTACGGTTTGGTCAATCAGGTCGTACATCCAAGCGACCTACTCAACACAGCGACAGAACTCGCCAAAAAAATAATCAAAAACTCACCTATGGCTTTGAGCTCGGCCATCAAAGCCCTAAATGCAAATTACGAAGATGGCAGCAATGGCTTTGCAGAGGAAATTCGTTTGTTTGGCGAAAGCTTCGGCACCACAGACTTTACAGAAGGCACTACGGCCTTTCTTGAAAAAAGAAAAGCAAATTTTTAATCTGTAAATCAGTCATTTAAAAAAATTGACAGCGAAAGCGCAAAACTTTTGTCTTGTAAGCAGAAAACTAAATCTGCTTCTATGAAAAAATTATTTTTGCTTTTTATCTTATTCAATACTTCACTGAATGCTCAAAATTATTTGGAATCATCATTCAACGACGGTGAAATTCCCCTTAACACAAAATCCATTGGGTACACCATTCACTTCAAAAACACATCTGACACAGAGGTGTCACTGATTAGCATTTCAGACACTTTAAACCCCAAACTGTTTAATTTATACTCGATTAACGGAGCAACAGGACAATTGCCATGTAAGATGACCGTTTGTCCAAATGGCTTAATTGTATTTCTTTTTACTGATGTTAATCTTCAAAATTTTCCTTTTCAATCGGAAAGCCAAATTACTTTCACTGTTTTACTGCAAGAAAACCTAGCTGTTGGAACAAAAATCAATAACAGGGCAGTAATTGCAATGAACAGCGATGCGCCATTCATCACAAACAATACACTCCAAATCTTGCAACAGAACAATTCAGTACAAAATATAAACAATCAGACTTTGATATCGAAAGTGTATCCCAATCCAACACACAGCGACGCAAGCCTAGAAATCAATATTGACAATACTTCAAGTAAAATCGTGGTAAGCGTAATTGATCTTTTAGGAAAAGAGGTGCTTGCTCCAATCTCTGTCGCAAATATTGGCGAAAACAACAGAATAAACATATCTTCGAGTGCCCTAAACGAAGGCCTGTATTTCGTAAAAGTTTCAAATGGAACTTCCTTCGAAAACATCCCGTTCGTGGTGCATGATTAATGAGCGCAATAAAAAAATTAGCCAGTCAAACCGCCGTTTACGGCCTCAGCAGCATCCTTGCAAGGGTGGCTAATTTTTTATTGTTGACGCCACTGTATACTGATAAAAGTATTTTTTCAGTAGAGCAGTTTGGCGTTGTCACTAACACGTACGCTTGGGTAGCCATGCTTATTATTTTTTTTACCTACGGGTTGGAAACCGGATTTTTTCGATTTACTTCCAACAATGAAGCCGACAGAGAAGCAGTGTATTCCACCGCTTTTATTTCACTGCTGTGCTCCTCCCTTCTTTTTGTAGCAGCGCTGGTTTACTTTTCAGCTGAATTGGCCGACGCCATCAAGTACCCTGACCACCAAGACTACATTGTCTTGCTGGGATTGATTGTAGGTCTCGATGCAATGACGGCTATTCCCTTCGCGGGCTTGCGGATGAAGGAAAAAGCCTTTCGCTTCGCCTTCATCAAAATTTTCAGCTTGCTCATCAACATCGGATTGAACTTCTTTTACTATGTGGTTTGTCCCTACATTACAGGAAAATACAACTACGATTGGCTCAATACTTTTATGGATTTGGTTTACGACCCGCACTCTGGCGTGCGCTATGTCTTCATATCCAACCTTATTGCGTCACTTGTTACTCTTGTATTGCTGTTGCCTGAAATCGTGAAACACCAATGGACCTTCAATTTTGTGCTATGGAAAAAACTCATCATTTATTCCTCGCCTTTATTGATCGTTGGCCTCGCAGGGGCGATCAACCAGCATTTCGACAAATTGATTTTCCCCTACATTATGTCAAAAGAACTCGCCGACCACGAGCTTGGGATATACGGGGCCATCTACAAATTGTCCATCATGATCACTTTGGTTATTCAAGCCTATCAGTATGCAGCCGAACCATTTTTCTTCAAAAAAAGCGGCGACAAAGACGCTAAAAAACTTTACTCCGACGTGCTTAAATATTTCACCATCGCCACTTGCGTGGGATTCTTGGGCATACTGCTGTATATCGATTTCATCAAGCATTTTATTAGAAATGACGCCTACTTCGAAGGATTGTTCATACTTCCCTATCTGCTGATGAGCGCCGTATTTTTTGGCATTTATTACAACCTTTCCATTTGGTATAAACTCAGCGGAAAAACTTACTATGGCGCCATCATCTCAGGGGTTGGCAGCATACTCACCTTGGTTGGCAACATTGTTTTAATTCCTGTTTTTGAAAATCTGTATCCCGGCAAAGGCTACTTTGGCGCGGCAATTGTGACCTTCGCGTGCTACTTCATTATGGTCGTAATTTCCTATGTTCTTGGACAAAAGTATTATCCCGTGCAATATCCGCTGAAAAGAATCGCTTTTTATATGCTGCTGGCTGTTGCTCTGGTGGGCGTAAATAATCTTTTAGACATGAATTCAGGACTTTACAAATACATCGTCAACACCTTGATCCTCTTAGTATATTTGGCAACAGTGTACATTTTAGAAAGACCAAAAAAAGTGATAATTTAGAGGCCAACCCAAGAAGCAACAAAATGACTGCAGTAAAAATCATCAACCAATCAAAACACGCCTTGCCCAAATACGAAACGCTGCACGCTGCAGGCATGGATTTGCGCGCCAATCTATCGGCGCCTGTGTTGTTGAAGCCTTTGGAACGCGCATTAATTCCAACAGGACTCTTCATTGAATTGCCTCACAATTGCGAAGCACAAATTCGTCCACGCAGCGGTCTGGCCTACAAAAAAGGAGTAACGGTGCTGAATTCACCCGGCACTATTGATGCCGACTACAGGGGCGAAATAGGCGTATTGCTTGTCAATCTTTCGGCGCAAGATTTTATTGTTGAAGATGGCGAGAGAGTAGCGCAAATGGTCGTTGCTGAATTCAAACAAATCACTTGGCAAGAAACAAATGAACTGCAGTCGACCACCCGCGGAGAAGGAGGATTTGGACATACAGGCGTAAAATAAAAGTAATACGGCAAGAGCCAAAAAAATAAAAAGATGAATATTATCGTTCCAATGGCAGGTATGGGTAAAAGAATGAGACCGCATACCCTCACAGTCCCAAAACCATTAATTCCAGTTGCAGGAAAATCGATCGTTCAGCGCTTGGTAGAAGACCTCGCGAAAGTGTGCACTGAAAAAGTAGATGAAATTGCCTTTGTCATTGGTGACTTCGGTAAAGAAGTTGAAAAAGAACTCATCGCCATCGCTGAAAGTGTTGGTGCTAAAGGAAAAATATTTTACCAAACCGAAGCGCTTGGTACCGGTCACGCCATTTACTGCGCTAAAGAGTGCCTGAAAGGAAATGTAATTGTGGCCTTTGCCGATACACTTTTTCGCGCCACATTTAAGCTCGACAGCGCTGCCGACGGCATCATTTGGGTGCACAGTGTCGCCGACCCCAGTGCCTATGGCGTTGTGAAATTAGATGCCAACAACCACATCACCGACTTCGTTGAAAAACCAAAAACATTTGTGTCTGATTTGGCCATCATCGGCATCTACTACGTGAAAGACGGAGATCAGCTAAAGCACGAAATTCAGCACATCATCGACAATGACCTGAGAGAAAATGGCGAATACCAGCTCACCAACGCTTTAGAGGCATTGAAACAAAAAGGACTTAAATTCTCCCCTGGCAAAGTTGACGAATGGCTTGACTGCGGCAACAAAAACGCAACGGTGAACGCGAACCAGCGCGAATTAGAATTTCACAAAAGCAGCAAAGAATTGAAGGGGAATTATAAAAATGAAAACTCCATCGTCATTGAGCCCTGCTTCATCGCCAACGGTGTTGAACTTTTGAACTCAGTAGTTGGTCCGCATGTTTCCATTGGCGAAAACACAAAAATCAGCAACAGTGTGATCAGCAATTCCATTGTGCAAAAAAATACCAAAATCAACCAATCCAACATAAAAAATTCAATGGTCGGCAACTTTGTCGAGATCAACGGAAAATCCCGTGAACTCAGCATAGGCGACTACAATACTGAAAATTAATCACATGTACTTTCGCTTGTTTATTCTTTCTCTTCTATTTGCTCTTGCCGGCTGCAAGAATGCAAAGATGGCAAGCGGAAAAGAAAGTGCACTCAGCGAAAATGACCGTCTTAATTTCACTGGCACTTTTATTGACGCCAACCGCGACAAAATGCTGGGTCGCAATAGCGAAGCCCTAAATGGCTTCGCGCACTGCATCAAAATTGATCCCACTTGCGCCACCTGTTACTACGAAATCGCAGGAATTATGCAAGCACAGCGACAAATAAAACTCGCTGTGCCCTACGCTAAAAAAGCAGTGGAGATGGATGGCCAGAACAAATGGTTTTTGGCCTTGTATGCCGAACTCACGCATTCGCTCCGACAATACGACGAATGCGCAAACACCTACAACAAACTCATTAAACTACAGCCCTCTTCCATTGAAAATTATTTTGAATTGGCAGAAGTTTATCTTGAAGCCAACAAAATCGACAAAGCCATAGAAACCTACAATAGGGCGGAAGTCAAAACAGGCATCACCGAAGAAATGTCGGTTCAAAAATACAAACTCTACGCAAAAACAAACAACAGCGAAAAAGCAATCATTGAATTGCAAAAACTCATCAGCGCACAGCCCAAAAACACCAAAACAATTTTAATGCTAGGCGACTATATGCAACTATTGGGTCGAGATGTGGAAGCAATAGCACTCTATGAAAATGCAGCAAAAATTGATCCTTCTGAGCCTGGAACGCAGCTTTCACTGGCCGATTATTACTTTAAAAAAGGAGATAAAGAAAAAGCTTTCCAACACCTTCAAAACGCTTTTGAAAATCCGAGTCTGAGCATCGATTCAAAAATTCAAATGCTCCTGAACTATTACAAATCAAGCAAAGGCGACAGCGTGCTTACAGTAAAAGTATTTCAACTTTTAGAAGGCTTGCAACAAGCACATCCCAACGATGCCAAAAGTTATGCTATATATGGCGACTTCTACTACCGCGACAATATGAATGCGCAGGCGCTAGAAAAATTCAGAAAGGCGCGCGACCTCGAACCCGACAAATACTTGGTGTGGCGCAACATTCTCGCTATTGACGCCGAAAACAAAGACTTTCAAAAACTATTTGACGAAGCCACGCTGGCCATTGACTATTTTCCATCGCAAGCCGAATTGTATTGGTACAAAGGCATAGCAGCGGTTCAACTCAAAAAAACAACAGAGGCCATTGAAGCCCTCTCTGACGGCGCCAATTTGGTGGCTGGCAACAAGGTGATGAAAGCTCAATTCTATTCAACTCTTGGCGATCTGTACAACGAAACAAAAGATTTTAACAAGTCAGATGAATACTTTGACAAAGCGCTCGAATACGATGCCAACAATGTGTACGTGCTCAACAATTACGCTTACTACTTATCGCTTCGCAAAGAAAAATTGAGTAAAGCCGCCGACATGTCCAAGCGCTCCAATCAACTGTCGCCTGATAACGCTTCGTTTGAAGACACCTATGGTTGGATTCTCTTTCAAGAAGAAAAATACAGTGATGCATTATTGTGGCTACTCAAAGCTGAAAATCACGGCGGAGGCGAAAGTGGCACTATACTCGAACACATTGGTGATGCATACATTCAAGGTGGTGACAAAACAAAAGCCCTGCTCTATTGGAACAAGGCTAAAACTGCAGGATCAGGTGCCAGCGACATGATCGATCGTAAAATCACACAGCAAAAATATTTCGAATAAATGAAATTTCCGCAACATTATATCCGCCTCCTGTTCATCACAATGATAGCTCTAGTGATGGCAGCTTGCCACGGCAGCAAAAAACAGCGCGGCACTGGCTACAAAGCCAAAAAAGAAGATTCTTTGGCTGCCGTAGCGCGGCAAAACAACCTCGACTTTATGTGGCTCAAAGGACGCTTCGATGCCAATGTAGATTTGGGCAACGAGCAGGTGAGTTTCAATGCTTCATTTCGCATGAAAAAAGACAGCGCTATTTGGATTTCCATTTCCAAATTGGGTTTCAATGTTGTGAAAGTTTTACTGACTCAAGACAGTGTTTTGTTCATCGATAAACTTCAAGGAAAATACTACAATGGTTCTTATTCCTTCTTCAAAGATTCGCTAAAAACCGACATCAGTTTTGCGCAATTTCAAGCCTTGTTGACCGGAAATTTTGTGCCTATTTTTGCTGAAAACACATACAGTGCTACTACAGAAAATAACCAACACATCTATTGCAGTCCGAGCAAAAGCAGCCTAGGAAATACGCTGGAAACAGGCGCCTTTTTCAATGGCACACAAAACATCAATGCACTATTTCTCAGCAGCGACACTGCTCATGTGGAGCGCGTGTACTTTCAAGATCCGCTGCAAAAATACATTCTCGATATTCTCTATCTAAGTCGGCAAGACGGCTCTTTTCCATTCCCCAAAAAAATGGAAGTGAATTTGCAAAGCGCTACTGCGAAACCAAAAAAATTAAAAGTAGATTTTTCAAAAATAGAAAGTGGTACAACACCACTTGATGTCAAGATTTCAATTCCAAAAGAATATGTTCGGATCAAATAAAATTTTGTGCACCTGCTTTTTGTTTTTTCTTGCATTGACAAATGTTCAAGGACAAAGCCAGGGTGAACTCAACAAAAAAAAGAATGCTATTGAGAAAGAGCTCATGGAACTCAATACCATGCACAAACAAACACAGTTGACGAAACAAAAAACTGAATTTCAACTCATCATCCTCAACAAAAAAATCAGCTCGCGTGAACAGTTGATCGGCAACATTCACCACGAAATACGCAAAGTTGACAGAGGCATACAAACACAGCAAGGTGTGGTAAAACACCTCGACCGCGACTTGCAAAATTTAAAAAAACACTACATCCGCATGTTGCGCTACGCCTACAAAGTTCGCAAATCAACCGACCGACTGATTTTTCTGCTTTCATCAGACAATTTTAACAAAGCATACAAGCGTTGGAAATATTTGAAAGACCTTACCTCTTACCGCAAAAAACAAGCACTCATCATCAGTGGCAAGCGCGTGCAGCTAAAATCGGAAATCACTAAGCTGGAGAAAACAAAACGAGAAAAGGAAGACTTGCTCGGCGAGGAAAACAACGAGAAACTAAAACTTTCCGACGAAAAAAAAGAAAAAGAGGAAGTGTACGACGACCTGCGCAAGAAACAAGACCAAATCAAAAAGCAAATCAACAATAAAAAACACGAGGCGGATCAGCTTGCTGCAGCCATCAAAAAAATCATTTCAGAAGAAACCGCCAAAACCACTAACAAAGCAGGAACCTTTGCCATGACACCCGCTGAAAAAGAACTTTCACAAAATTTTTCTGCAAATCAAAAGAAATTTCCATGGCCGGTTGACCGCGGCACAGTGTCACAAAACTTTGGCAAAAACAAACACCAAGTGTTTGACAACATAGAAACGATCAACAATGGCATCGATATCATCTCCTCCAGAGGATCTCGCGCACGCGCTGTATTTAAAGGAAAAGTGGCCGCTATAATTGTTTTGCCGGGCGACAAATACGCGGTATTGATCAAGCACGGCGAATATTACACCATGTACTCAAACCTCGACAACGTTAGCGTTAAAAAAGGCGAAGACGTTACCACTAAAGGCGAACTGGGCATCATTAAAACCAATCCCGAAGACGGTAAAACAGAACTGCATTTTGAAATATGGAAAGGCGAACAATTGCTGAATCCAACAGCATGGTTGAGTGGAAATTAGTAAATAGTGAAATCCGCTCTCCTATTTCAATAATTTATTACCTTTACCAAATTA
>CANFBW010000047.1 GCA_947444925.1 Flavobacteriales bacterium
GATTCTGTTCAAGTGCTTGATATCTCAGGCCCCTTAGTGGCAGCAAAGAGCACAGCGCCTTCATGCGCCAGTATGTGCGATGGAAGCGCTGCGTTGACAAATATCAGCGGCGGTACCCGTCCTTTTGTTTACCAGTGGAAAACGCCTGCAGGTGTGGCTCCTGTGCTATTGGATTCCGCTGCAATCTCAATGTGCGCAGGCAAGTACGCTTTATTGCTAAGCGATAAGTTTGGGTGTAAGGACTCTGCAGTGTTTGATTTATTGGAGCCAAATCCTGTTGTAGCTGCTATCAGTTCTCCAAAAAAACGCACATGTGTGAATGGATCACTGCAATTGCAAGTCGCTGCTAGCGGGGGTACACCTGCTTATACGTTCACTTGGAGTCCTGCAAACTCTTTAAGCAGTGCATCTCTTCCAAATCCCATTGCGACCCCTAATGCAATCACCACTTATAGTGTTTTTGTAAGCGACGCACATTCTTGTATTTCTACGCCAGTATCTATAGTCTTGATGCCAGTTCCAATTGTTGATTTCACTTTTGACAGTGTTCCCACCTGCGATTTTAGTAGTGTTCAATTTACCAATAACAGTTCTGCAGCGACATTGACACATACTTGTGCTTGGGATTTTGGGGCGATGGGGACTTCAACAAACTGCGATCCACAACAAAATTTTGTTTCGGGATCGTATGCTGTGCAATTGACTATTCGTGATGATAGTGGTTGCACGGCAACACGAACTAAGAATATTGATATTGCTTCGTTCACCAAGCCGGCAGCTATTTTTACAGCCAATCCGCAGGAGGGTACCACATTGGCTCCACTTATTGTATTTAGCAATCAAAGTAAAGGAGCGATCAAATATGCGTGGACTTTTGGTGATGGTGACAGCTCAAATTCGGCGCATCCTAACCACGTCTATGCTGCTGCTGGCAAGTATCAGGTATGCTTGCGTGCAATCAATGCTCTATCATGTTATGCTGACACTTGCGAGAATGTCGAGATTAAAAATGTTCCAACGATTTATGTCCCCAATGCATTTTCGCCTAATGAAGATAATGTGAATGATGTTTTCTTACCATATACAACTGGAATGGATCCTGCAGACTACAAATTGTTGATTTTTGACCGTTGGGGTGAATTAATATTCACTTCAAACGACATGAATAAAGGCTGGGATGGTAACTATATGGGGCGCTCTGCACAAATTGATGTATACGTTTGGAAGCTTGAAACCAGTGAGATGGAAAGTAAAAAGCACGTTAAAAAAATGGGAAGAGTGTCCTTGGTACGTTAATGTTTTTGTTTGGCGGGAAAGTCGTGTTGTTTGACTTGAGCAATGTCATATTGCATTTTGATGTGCAACATTTAATGCCCATAGATACTTTATATTTTTGACAAAGTTATTTGCAATTGAGCTACCTTGGCGCTGTGCGAAGTCAACGCGAAGCGCATCTAAACAAGAAAGTAATGGAATACAAAGATTATTATAAAATTTTAGGCATTCAAAAGTCCGCTAGTGCCGACGAAATAAAGAAAGCATTTCGAAAGATGGCGGTGAAGTACCATCCCGATAAAAATCCTGACAACAAAGAAGCTGAGGCAAAATTTAAGGAGATTAATGAAGCCAACGAAGTACTAGGTAATGTGGAGAAGAAGAAGCAATACGATGAACTTGGTCCAAATTGGCAAAGGCAATACCAAGGTGGTGGGCAAGGCGCACAGCGCGGCAGCGGATTTCAAGGCCAATATGGCGCGAGTGAAGGAAATGGCGATTTCTCTGATTTTTTTGAGCAATTTTTTGGCGGTCGCAGCGCTGGGCAACGCCAAAACAAGGTAAAAAGAAAGGGACAGGATTATGAATCTGAAATGACACTTTCTTTTGAAGATGCATACCGCGGCGGCGCTCATGTTATTACTGTAGACGAACAGCAAATTCGCATGACTTTTAAACCAGGAGTAAAGGAAGGTCAAAAATTGCGTATCAAAGGAAAGGGCGGAGCAGGGCGTAACGGGGGTGAAAATGGAGATTTGTTTTTAACGCTTCATTTGGCAGCGCATCCGAAGTTCAAAGTAGAGGAAGAAAATATTTTACAGGACCTCCATATTGATATTTTCACATCATTGTTGGGTGGAAAAAAGGAGATTGAAACACCAAGTGGTAAATTGAATTTGACGATACCTTCGGGAACTCCTTTTAATAAAATACTGCGCTTGAAAGGCAAGGGGATGCCGCATTATGGAAAGAGTGATGTGTTTGGTGACATGATCGTAAAGGTTCAAATTGATTTGCCAAACGAACTCGATGATGAAGAAAAAAAATTATTAAAAAAGTGGCAAGAACTGCATCTTATAAAACAAAAGCAATAAGCAATGTCGAAATTCAACGATTTAATCAACAGCGACGTTCCGGTTTTGGTAGATTTTTATGCCACTTGGTGTGGGCCTTGTAAGCAATTAGGATCTATTATTGAAGAGGTGTCGATTGCCTTAAAAGGCAAAGCTAAAGTGTTGAAAATTGACATCGATAAAAATCCGCAAGCGGCTTCTGCCTATGGTATTCGCGGAGTTCCCACAATGATTTTATTTAAAAATGGAAAGCAGGTTTGGCGTCAATCTGGCGTGTTGCCAAAAGAATCCATCGTACAAGCTGTTCAGAAAAACAGCTAAGGATTGCGCTTTGCTTTTAGAATGATTTGTTCCAGCGTTGTCTCATAATTTCTATTGTATCGCTAGCTATCCTTGAAAACTTGTCTGCCCCAATGGGGTTGAAATGTACAGCGTCACTGAAGTCACTCATAGAAAATCGTTTGTCATAGACGTAATTCAGCAGCACAACGTCATTGGAAAGGAAGGTCGAAATAAATTGATGGAACTCGTTCCTATCTTTTTCTGAGTAATTTATTAGCTCACAAGGCCTGCAGGGCAGCATAGTGAGGAGTATTTTAATATTTCGTTTCTTGCAATGGGCCAATATTTTTTTGAAATATTTGACTTGAATATTTAGCCTTTCAATACTGTATTTTCCTTTGTCATTTATGCTGGCAACCCCGGTTCCTGCTTTATAGTATTGGCCATTGTTTTTTTGATAGCATTTATCCTTATCGGCTGCAAGCAGCGATTGGCCCTCTTTTAAGTGCAGTGGGTGAAGCGCATTTAAATAGTGGTCGAGAAGATAATTTCCCTTTCCATAATCTGTTAAATAGCTTTTATTAAAAAATTTGCTGTATTCATAATTTCGTGAATCTGAAAAAACACTGTATTCGGAGTAGTCAACACCCAATAGTACTATTTGTATTTTTTTGTTTTGAGCGGTTAAAAGAAGAAGTTTGTAATAGATTTGATTGTAGCTATCGTTATCATGCGCAAAATTGTAGGATTTAGTGGTAAATGAATCTGGATTTAAACCACGGTAAATGCGGCTATTTCCCATAAAGACCATGTCGTATGATCTTTTTTCGGCATTTCTAAAGGATTGTTGGATTTGTGTTTCTGTATCGGGACCCCAATGTTCATTGAGTAGTGGTGGCATATATACCCATGCTATCCAGCAGTAGATCAGAAAAAGTGGGAATATGAACAGTAATAGGTTTGTGCTAAATCGTTGCATGACTAAAATTGAAAATAGATAAATTGCTGTTCAGATCCAGTATTGTACAATATGGCCCCTATGAGCAAATAGTAGAAGGCCCAGCGAAGGGTTTTCGGCCATTTCAAACCAAACTTTGCAATGGCGTAAGGTTGCTCCCTCCCCAGCCATTCTATTACAATAAATGCCAAAATGAGTTTTATAGGCCACAACGCCGGGACAGAAAATATAGAAATGGAAAAGAGGTGAGAAATTAAATCTAGCGCAGAAGAAATACTTTCTGATCGAAAGAAAATCCATGCGAAGGTGGTGAGACAAAATGTAAACACAATACCAGTGAATTCCTTAATAGATGGAAGTATTCGCCCTTTAGCGGCGATTTCTATGTTTGTTCTATTTTTGTTGGTGAGCATTAGGGGGAGAAAAAACAGTGCATTTAGCGCTCCCCAAGCGATGAAAGTCCAATTTGCCCCATGCCAAAAGCCACTGACAATGAATATTATGAAAGTATTTCGAATTTTCATCCAAGTCCCCCCTTTGCTTCCTCCAAGCGGAATGTACAGATAGTCTCTAAACCACGTCGATAGTGAAATATGCCATCGGCGCCAAAATTCAGCAATGTCTCTGGAAAAATAGGGGTATTCGAAATTTTTGAGCAACTCTATACCGAATAAACGCGCAGTTCCTAATGCAATGTCAGAGTATCCTGAAAAATCGCAGTAGATTTGGAATGCAAAGCATATCGCCCCTAGAATAATTGCGCTACTGGCGTATTGTGAGGGATCTTCGAAGATCATATTCGCATAAATTGCTAGATGGTCCGCAATAATTATTTTTTTGGCAAGGCCCCAAAGAATTTGCTTTAGTCCGTCGACCACTTTTGCATATTGAAATTCTTTTTTCACTTTAATTTGTGGCAGAAGATGCGTTGCTCTTTCAATTGGTCCGGCAACGAGCAGTGGGAAAAAGCTCACAAAAACGGAGTAATCAATAAAGTTTTTTTCGGGGGCTATTCTTTTCTGATAGATATCAATGACGTAGGAAAGCCCATGAAAAGTGTAAAAAGATATACCAACAGGTAAAATTATATTGAGCGTCCATAAATTAAGGTGAAGATTGACATGAGCTAATGAAGTAACAAGACTTTCTGCGAAGAAATTGTAGTACTTAAATATGGCCAGAAAACCGAGGTTTACTGATATCGTCAGGTAAAACCAAGTTTTGCGCGTAAGTTCTTTTTTTGCGCCAGCTATTGAAAGACCCGTTGCGTAGTCCAAAAGAGTTGAAAATATCAATAGAAATAGAAATCGCCAATCCCAACATGCATAGAAAAAGTAACTGGCAACGAGTAATAATATGTTTTGAATTTTCAAGTTATTTCTTGCAATAAACCAGTACAAGAAAAAGACCACAGGTAAAAAAAGCGCGAAGTCGAGAGAATTAAAAAACATAATTATTCAAATTATCATCAATCAATTTTGGTATGAATACTGTTAAAACATGCCATATTAAAGGTGGGCCTTGCTAAATTACAAAACATACTCTTGTCTATGGGGGCGTCTGCATTTTTTTTTGAATTTGCTATGTTGAAGATACCATTTTTTTGTCTGCCAATCGGATTATCTTGCAGGTTGGCGCGGTAGATTTTGCTCTAAACCAGATATATTTGCCATTTTGTAAATAAAGATAGTTGCTTATTGGCATTTGATCCAAAGCAGTTTTTTGCTTGCGCATTATATTTTTAATTATTTGAACGCTCCTATTCCTGTGATGTCATTGCCTGTGATGAGTAAATGTATGTCGTGGGTTCCTTCGTAGGTAATGACTGATTCTAGATTCATCATGTGTCGCATGATAGGGTAGTCGCCAGTGATGCCCATAGCGCCGTGTATCTGGCGGGCTTCACGAGCGATGTGCAAGGCCATATCTACGTTGTTTCTTTTGGCCATAGATATCTGTGCTGATGTCGCTTTTCCTTGATTTTTTAATGTTCCTAGGCGCCAGCAAAGCAATTGAGCTTTGGTGATTTCGGTGATCATCTCTGCCAATTTTTTTTGCTGCAATTGAAATGATGCGATGGGTTTGTCGAATTGTTGGCGCTGCAATGCATAGCGCAATGCCGAGTCATAGCAGTCCATTGCCGCGCCAATAGCACCCCATGCAATTCCGTAGCGAGCTGAATCCAGGCAGCCAAGGGGCGCACTCAATCCGTCTTTGTTGGGCAACACATTTTCTTTCGGCACCTTTACGTTGTCAAACACTAATTCTCCTGTAGCAGAAGCGCGTAGCGACCATTTGTTGTGGGTTTCAGGTGTTGTGAACCCTTCCATTCCTCGTTCTACAATAATACCTTTGATACGTCCTTCTTCATTTTTGGCCCAAACCACGGCAATGTCGGCAAAAGGCGCGTTGGATATCCACATTTTTGCGCCATTGAGCAGGTAATGGTCACCTTTGTCTTTAAAGTTGGTAACCATAGCCGATGGATTTGAGCCATGGTCCGGCTCCGTAAGCCCGAAGCAACCCATCATTTCTCCGCTGGCCAATTTGGGCAAATATTTTCTTTTTTGTTCCTCGGAACCATATGCGAAAATAGGATACATCACTAAAGACGATTGAACAGACGCGGTGGAGCGAATGCCCGAATCGCCTCGCTCGAGCTCCTGCATTATGAGGCCGTATGAAATATG
Organism: Flavobacteriales bacterium; assembly: GCA_947444925.1. Taxonomy (GTDB): domain Bacteria; phylum Bacteroidota; class Bacteroidia; order Flavobacteriales_C; genus JAHEZL01. The sequence continues at coordinate 6,279 of CANFBW010000047.1, forward strand.
GTCAAGTCCTGCGCCTCCATATTCTTGGGGGATATATGGGCCAAATGCCCCAATTTCGCCCAAACCTTTCAGCAGATGCTTGGGAAAAGTAGCTTTTTGACAATGATCTTCAATGATAGGCGAAACTTCTTTGCTCACCCATTGGCGAGCAGCATCACGCACCATTTTTTGTTCGTCGTTCAGCAGTTCGTCGATGTTGTAATAGTCACATCCTTGAAATTGGTTTTTGCTCATGGCATAATTTTCTTGAAATGAAGATACAGTTTTGTTCGAAATACAATTCTTTAAAGCAGAATATATTTTTTACTTTGCATAGTTGATTAAATGATCTGAAAAGACATGAAAAAAACAAATGTGATTTATTCCGCTGCAATTTTGTTGGTAACCTCTTGTGTGCTGGCATTGACGCAAGTATCTTGTGCCTACAATGAGTTGGAAGTGCCTAAAAAGCCGCCGGTCGCCTACTGTGATTCGATTGATGCTACTTATAGCGGAAAGGTGCAAGGCATCATTGCTTCGGAATGCGCCTATTCAGGTTGCCATGAAGCAGGATTCGGCAACGGAGATTTTACCACTTACAACAACTTAAGCACTAAATTGAACAATGGCACTTTCAATAGTAGAGTTTTTGGATCTGAAACGATGCCTCCCTCAGGATTTAGTAATCCTGAAAACAAAAATATTTTAAAGTGTTGGTACGATAATGGTGCATTAAATAACTAAAGATAATCATGAAAAAATTCTTATTCCTTTTATTAGTTGCCGCTACGACTTCTGTTAATGCGCAGCTCTACAGCAGTAATATTAGTAAAATCACTTTTTTTTCGAAAACTGCAATGGAAGATATTTCTGCGGTGAACATAACGTCGAAAAGTGCGATTGATGTAAAGGCCAAATCTATTTTGGTGCGCGTAAAAGTCATTGCTTTTAAATTCGACAAACCTCTAATGGAAGAGCATTTTAATGAAAAGTATATGGAATCTGATAAATTTCCAGATGCTGTTTTCAAAGGCAAAATCACCAGCGACATCGATTTTACCAAAGATGGCGTTTATCCTTGCACCGCAGAGGGTGTGTTGACAATGCATGGTGTTGATCAACCGCGCACCTTGCAAGGTACTTTGGAGATTAAAAAAGGAGTATTGACTTTGCATTGCAACTTTAATGTGAAGTTGGCTGACCATAAAATTGAGGTGCCATCTGTAGTGACTGAAAAAATTGCGGAATCCATTGCGGTGGATGTGAATTTCACATATGCCCCTTACAAGAAATCGAAATAGAAAATGATGAATACTAAGTTTTTTGCAGCTTTTTTGGTGTTTGTGTCGGGAGCGGTTTCGGCACAAGACAGCTTGATGGATATTTTAAATGATGGCGCGCCAGTTGAAAAGCAAAAGGTTTTTGCGACGTTTAAGTCGACTTACCTGATCAATGCCCAGACGAATGAAACGGTGAAGCGAGGAACACTTGACTTCCGTATTACGCATCGCTTTGGCGATGTTGCAGGAAGTAGCGGTGGGGTGCATAATTTTTACGGATTTGACAATGCCAGCAACATTCGATTTTCTTTCGATTATGGAATTACCGATCGTTTGCAGGTGGGTATTGGTCGCAGTAAAATCAATGAAAACATTGACGCTTCTGTGAAGTATAAAATCATGGAACAGGTGGAGCACGGATTTCCTGTTTCTATAGTAGGTTACGCCAATGTAGTGTGCACGCCTAAGCTCGATCTCAACAATGAATTTTTAGATCCCCTCAATAGATTGTCGTTTTCGTATCAGTTGATTGCTACCAGTAAAATCAGTCGCTATTTGTCTTTGGAATTGTTGCCTACTTATGTGCATCGAAATATGGTACATGCAGCTGTAAATACTATTAATGGTGCCGCAGAGACCAATGATATTTTTTCAATGGGTGTGGTCGGACGCTTGAAAGTAACACGGTCGATGGCATTGATCGCTGAGTATTTTTATACGGCCTCAGCTTTTAGAATGAACAATCCCTCTAATCCCTACTACATGCCTTTGGGTGTGGGTATTGAAATTGAAACAGGTGGACACGTATTTCAATTCAATCTTACCAATGGCGAAGGAATCGTTAATCAGGATTTTATTATCGCCTCACCCGACTCCTGGCTAAAAGGACAGTATAAATTAGGGTTCACTATTTCACGCGTTTTTGGTGTAGTGAGATGATGACGTTGCCGCGAGATATCGTTAACAATGATTGGATATTGGGTGTTTTGCTTTTGCTTTTGCTCCTGCTTGCAGTTTTGGTGTCGGCCTACCGCACTTTGATATACAAGATTTTGATGGCGAGCGTTTCCAAGCAGCATTATATTGGTTTGCAGCGCGAAGAAAATGAGATTTACCGAAAGGTATCGATGTTCTTGAACTTCATTTCTTTTCTGAGTATTGCATTGTTTTTTTACTTCATACTTACAAGGACTGTGATAGATAATACGACTTTGCGCAATATGGGCATTAGCGGACTTGTTTTTTATCTCTTGGTTTTGCTGGGCACCATATGTGCCATTGGTCTGCAGTTTGGAGTGGTGTATTTGACCGGCTGGATTTTTAAATCGCAAGCCAACAGTCAGGAATATCAGTTCAATATTTTTCTTACTTACAAGCTGCTAGGTGTTTTTTTAGTGCCCGTTTTATTTTTTCTGGCCTATGCGCCGAGCAGTAGCGGCGTACTGTTCATGAATATTGGATTGCTTCTGCTGTTGTTCGTAAGCATTAAAAGGTATGTTGTTGGTTTTCAAATTGGATTAAGTATATCAGCGTTTCCTAAACTCTATTCAATTTTGTATATTTGCACTTTAGAATTCCTTCCCATCGCCATTTTATTGAAGTGGCAAGGGCTTGAGTTTTCTCAGAAAATTCTTGGTATTTAAAAGTTAATAGAATGAAAAAAGTGCAGAGCATCTTGGTTTCCCAGCATCCGGAGCCAGACAATACAAAGTCACCTTATTCTGAGTTGGCCGCAAAGTACAAACTGAAAATTGATTTCAGGTCTTTCATCCAGGTGGAGGGCGTTGACATCAAAGAGGTGCGCAGACAAAAGGTCAATATTCCTGATTACACGGCGATTATTCTTACGAGTAAAAATGCGATCGACCACTATTTTAAAGTGTGTGAAGAGGTTCGTTTTACGGTGCCTGACACAATGAAGTATTTTTGCTTGTCGGAAACCATTGCAAATTATTTGCAGAAATATGTCGTTTACCGCAAAAGAAAGATTTTTCACGGAAAGCAAACGTTTCCGGAATTAATGGATTTGATTAAAAAACACAAGGAGGAAAAGTTTTTATTGCCAACGTCTGATTTGCTTCAGCCCATTGTTCCGGAATTGCTAGACAAGTCGGGTGTAGATTACACGAGGGTGATATTGTTCAATACGGTGGCGGCAGATTTGTCGGATTTAGAAAATGTATTTTACGATGTGCTCGTGTTTTACAGTCCAGCCGGGATAGAATCGCTTTTCAAAAATTTTCCTAAATTCAAACAAAAGGATACTTTGATTGCTGCCTTTGGTGAAAGCACGCAAAGGGCAGTAGAGGGTGCTGGGTTGAAATGCAATATTCCTGCGCCGCAAGTGAATGCTCCTTCGATGACGGGCGCTATTGAGAAGTACATCAAAGAAAACAAATAGGTTGGAGGTTGATTGCTATTTGTTTTATTGCGAGTGAACGGCACTAGCTGCTTACTATCAAAAATGAACTTTAAATTATGACACACAGAGCATTTGAAATTATTTGGCTTATCATCATTTTGGTGTGCGCTGGTATTTTTATTTATGTTTTGGCGCAAAGAGGTTTTAAGGAATCTTACATTTGGTTGATTTGGGTGGTGATCGCCTTTCTATTTTACCTGCGACGCCGAAAAATCAGATTGGATCTGGCCAAAGAAAAATAAGTATGGATAACTTCCTAATCATTGGTTTGTCACTTCTGTTTTCTGCCATATTTTCTGGAATGGAAATCGCTTTCGTATCTGCCAACAAGATGGAAATAGAGCTCGAAAACAAATCCGGAAATTTCATTGCTGGTATCTGTTCCCGTTTTGTAAGCACGCCTTCGCGCTTTTTGGCGACGATGCTTATTGGCAATAATCTGGCGCTGGTGGTGTATTCCACCTATATGGAACAATTGCTTGAAGGACCTATTGAAGAGCTCTTCACCAATATGTTTTTGATTCTTTTTTTTCAAACAATTTTGTCGACTCTTTTGATTTTGATTGTAGGGGAATACATTCCTAAAAATATTTTTCACGCTTATCCGATCAAAGCGCTTAAGGTCTTTGCTTTGATTGTGTATCCTCTGTATTTTTTCTTGAAATGGATGGTGGCTTTTACCATTTGGCTGTCTCGCGTATTTCTAAAATTGTTTTTTAAAGTAGATGTGGAGGACGAGCCGCCCATATTTGATCGCCTTGACCTAGAGAAGTATTTAGAAGACAGAACGCAGCAACTCGATCACAATGAAGAAGTGGATCATGAAATTAGAATTTACCAGAATGCGCTCGACTTGTCGCGCATCAAGGCGCGGGAATGCATGGTGCCCCGAACCGAACTTGTGGCGCTTGATGTGCAGGTGTCTATGCCTGATTTGGTTAAAACCTTTACGGATACCGGTTTGTCTAAACTTTTGATCTACCGCGGTTCTATTGACAATATCGTCGGTTTTGTGCATTCTATGGAATTGTTCAAACAGCCGGCCGACATACACGCAATGCTTTTGCCAGTGTTTTACATCCCCGAAACCATGCCTGCCGACCAGTTGCTTTCGGCTTTCATACAAAAGAAAAAAAGCATAGCGGTGGTGGTCGATGAATTTGGTGGTACTTCTGGAATGATTACCATTGAGGATGTGATGGAAGAAATTTTCGGGGAAATCGAAGACGAGCATGATACTCAGGAAATGGTGGAGGAAAAAGTGTCCAACAACGAATATTTATTTTCAGCGCGCATAGAAATTGACTTCATTAACCAGCAATATGGACTGGGTTTGCCTACGTCAGATGCCTATGAAACGTTGGGAGGGCTGATTTTTTCGCTGCATGAAACCATTCCACAAGATGGTGCGCATATCCAAATCGGACACTACGATTTTCTCATTGAAAAGGTCAGTTCTACCCGAATTGAGTTGGTTCGCGTATTTATTTCTGAGCGACCTTAGCGCTCCCTAACAAATCAAGGCTGCATTAAGGTTCAACATCTTTTTTTCTTTCGCTTGATCTGTGTATATTCGTGGCTCAAAAATATTTTTATTACATGGCAATTATTCAAAAAATTAGAAACAGATCAGGGTTGATGTTACTGGTCATTGGCGGCTGTTTAGTTCTTTTTATCTTGAGCGACGCGCTTTCTAGACGCGGTGGCTTTAGCAGCGACAGTGATCCAAATACCTTGGGTGAAGTAAATGGCACCGAAATTTCCAGAGAAGAATACAATCAGTTTGTAAGCAATATGGAAAGCCGCTATCAGCAGCAAGGGCAAATGATCAATGATTATACTAAGCAGCAAATTAACGAGCAGGCTTGGAATAGTTTGGTGGATTTGGCTATTCGTGAAGACGAATACAAAGCCGTTGGCATTTCTTCTTCAGATGAGGAAGTTGCTACCATGTTCTTCCAATACTACACAAACAATTTCGCTCAAGCCCTGGGCGTTCCTGCAGATGTTGAGAAAGTACGTGAAGCGATAAAAAATACAGAAGATAAAGAGGTATTGGCTCAAGTGGCAACTTTGGAGAAAGACATTCGCCGTAACTTGAACTACATGAAATACCAGCGCTTGATTCAAGCTGGGTTCATTGCTACTCAAGCCGAAGCGAAATACCAGTATGAAATGAATACCATTACCAACGAATTCGTTGCAGGTGTTTTACCTTATTCTTCTATAGTTGATTCCACTGTTAAAGTGACCGAAGAAGAATTGAAAGACGCATACAATAAAGAAAAAGACAGCTACAAACAAAAAGAAGGCAGAGACTTGCGTTTTGCTGTTTTTCCATTAGAGCCTTCAATCGCTGATGAGCAAAAGGTGACCAATGAATTGTTGGCTATCAAAGCGCGTTTTGCAAGTTATAAAGGAAATGATGCGAATTTTGTAAATACTGAGTCAGATGGTGCCGCTGGTTACCAAAATACTTTTTACACTAAGGGTGCTGGTTTACCGATGATCATGGACAGTTCTTTTGCTGCGCTTTCGGAAGGACAAATTTTTGGACCATATTTAGAATACAACAGCGAGGGTAAAAAAGTATTGAAAGTCGCCAAGGTTTTGAAAGTAAAATTATTGGCCGATTCAGTACATGTTAGACATATCTTGATTTCAGTGAAAGGGGCGCGCGATGTGCCGGGTAGTGAAAACTTTCACTTGACTTCACAAGAACGAATGGTAGCAGTGACCGATTCATTGGAGAAGATTTTGAAAACAAAACCGGAAATGTTTGATGTTATGGTACAACAGCATTCTGACGATTTTATGAGTATTGGCAAAGGTGGTGATATTGGATGGATCAGCAAAAATTCTGCATACGCAACCTTGTTTGACTCTTGTATGTTGGCCAATGAAGGCAGTATTATCAAAGTGTTTTCAAACAAAGACGGGATGCACTTGGTGAAAATTTTGCAACAAGGAAATCGTGTAAAAAAAGTGAATCCAGGCATTATTGCTCGTGAATTACGCCCTTCTAAAGAAACATTGAACCAATTGTATGTGAATGCGAATGAGGTTTCTGATTTGCTTAAAGGCGGTAAAAAATTGGATACTTTGGTGAGCCAACGTCAGTTGCGCAGCGGAATGCATGCTATGTTGAGTAAAAATGATATTGCTGTAAATGGTTTGCAAGGAGCAAGAGAAGTGGTGAAATGGGCCTATAATGCTAACGTTGCAGATGTTTCAAGCGTAATTCAATTGACGGAGTCTTATGTGGTGGTATTGTTGGAAAAAGAATATAAAGATGGGGTGAAAGCTTTTGAAGATGTGAAGAAAGAAATTGAAATGAAATTGATCACTGAAAAGAAGGCGGCGCAATTGACCGAAAAACTTAAGTCTGCGATACTTGCTGGTGCAGGGTCTTTCAGTACTTTGAAATCAAAGTATGCCGACTTTATGATAGACAGCGTTGCTGCTACTCCAGTTGGAGGAAATATGCCAAAGTTTGGCAACGAGCCCGATGTGATGGGCATGGTAGCAGCAGTTCCGGTTAACAAAATGTCATCACCTATCACTGGTAAAATGGGTGTGTATGTGGTTTTGGTTAGCAAACGCGCTGGCAATGAAGTAGCGATTAAGGATTTTTCTCCTGAACAAAATGACATCGCTCAAAAAACAAAGGCGGTGGTTGATCAGTTCCTCGGTGATGCTTTAAAAGCTAACGTGGACATTGAAGACAATCGTTTTGAGAAATTGGATTAATATTAAAAAAGGATAAACAAAAAACCGCGAAAATTATTTCGCGGTTTTTTTTTGAATCGCAGGCAGCGTTTCTCTTTAAACCTTTGTCTTATATATTGAACAGTTCGCATTAACCTACTTTTGAACGAAAAAGACCTTATACAGAATTGTCTTGATGGCAATGAGAAAGCTTTTAAAGCCTTTTATCACCTCTTCTATGGGAAGATGTTGAATGCTTGCGTTCGCTACGCGCGTGACAAGGAGGAGGCAAAAGACTTAGTGCAAGAAGGGTTTTTACGTGTGTTTAAAAATTTAGAGCAGTACGATTTTAAAGGTTCTTTAGAGGGCTGGGTGCGACGTGTTATGGTGAATACCGCTATCAACCATTACCGCAAAAATGCCAAAGACCTTTTGAATTTTATGGAAGAGGAAAAGGTGTTGCGCCTGGAACAGCAGGATGAAGAAGCTTCTGACGAGGCTTCATTATTAACAGCAGAGCAAATACTTGCTTTGGTGCAGCAACTGACACCAACCTATCGAACTGTTTTTAATTTGAGTGTGGTCGACGGTTATTCGCACAAAGAGATTGCTGAACTATTGGGAATTACAGAAAGTACGTCGCGCTCAAACTTAGTGAAGGCGAGATTAAAGTTGCAAGATATGGTGAACACAGAGACTAAAAAATACAGCACACGCGTGGCCTATGGAAAATAGTTTTGACGACATATTCAAAAATCAGCTATCGCAAATGCCGGAGGAAATGCCAGGTGAGGGCGACTGGTCTGCGATGAAGGAAGATCTCGCAAAGGCGGGACTCATCAAAGAGGACAGAAGAAGGAGAATCTTTTTGTGGTTTTTCTCCTTTGCATTGTTGCTTATGGGAGGCCTCTTTGCTTATTTCAATTTAGTGGTGCAAGTATTGCCGAAAGGCGCTGCTGCAACTGCTTCTATTACTGAAGTGAAAAAGTTATTTCAGAATGGAAATAAAAAAAATCAAGTAGCATCCACAACCACAAGTTCGCTTGATATAAATAGGAACGAAATAAAATTCCGCAATGACAAGGGCTCTTCTGTAGAAAAATCAATGGTAAAAAAAGGTTCGATCTCGTCTTCAATAGCAATAGTCAATAATTCATCAAACGCTAGTTCTCTTGTTGTTTCTTCGCAGCGCAACAATGAGCCGGAAGGGCAAGTGTTGCCTGACTTCGTGACGGCAGAAAAAAGCAACGAAGAAGAAAGTACACTTTCAAATGCTGTTCATGTTGAAATTGCACCTCAGAACATGGTGGTAAGCAATGACAGTCTTTCGAAAGATTCGTTGCTCTCAGTGCTGGAACAGGATACTGCTGCGCTTGGTATTTCCGACACCTTAGCGATTGTGTCAAAAAATGAAGACGACGTAAAAACAAAGGCTCAGTTTTGCCAATGGTGGGCAGGAGCGCATCTGTCGCTCAATGAAAACAGCAATGAGCTGCGAGCCAACAATAGCGATGGCTCATATCTGATGAACAATCCAAAATTGCAAGGGGCGCAATTTTTTCAATACAGCGTTGGTTTTGCTGGCGCATATCGTCCATTGACGTGGTTTGCCATTGAAGCGCAGGTGCTGTACGAGCAAAGAAAGGGCTTAAATTTTAGCGCGGCAGTTCCCGATAGCAATGGAAGTTTTAACGATGCGCAACCCAATTATCATTTTCATTTCAATGCAAATTATTTAGATCTAGTGGTGAAACCACGCTTTTATTTATTGCAGAAAAAATGTTCGTTTTACATTTTTCCTGGCGCTGTTGTGGCATTCAATTTACCTGGGTTGCAGGGCAAAAGTTATTTTGCTAAAACGAAAATCATCGATGGAAACTATTTGCAAGAGAAAGTCAATCTAGAATTTTGGTCGGCTGCAATTTCGTTGATGGCTGGGGTTGGTTTTGAATGGGATGTAAAAGAAAATTGGAAAATTTCTGCAGAAGTTTCTGCTCGTCAAAGTTTGCACCCAATGGTTCAAATAGCCGGCTATTCTGGTGTTCCTGTTAGTTTATACAACTACTCTGTCAACGCAAGCGTGGGACTCTACCGCTATTTTTAAAATAAATGTTGAGCACCAGGCAGCGTTTTTGTTTTTTGATTTGTCTTCCTAATACAGACATTTAAATCAAACACTAAAATTAAAACTATGATTAAGAAATTAACCTCAATGAAAGCAATGGTTCTTGGCGCAACAGTTCTGAGTGTTTTTATGGTATCCTGCCAAAAAGATACTTTGGAAACAACCATTGATAAAGCGGATAGCACTGCAGTTGAACGATTGTTTGACAAAATAGATCCGGAAATGCAATCCTTTACTATTGATCCCTCTCAACCTAAAACTATCACAGGATCAGAAGGAACTGTAATCAATATTCCTGCGAATGCATTTGTTGACGCCAATGGAAATAAAGTAACAGGAAGTGTTACTATTTCATTAAAAGAAATTTTGTCTTTGAAAGATCAAATCACTTCGGGCGTATATGCAGTTTCAAATGATTCATTATTGAAATCAGGTGGAGAATTTTTCTTTGAGGCAACAGCCAATGGCCAAAAATTGAAATTGGCAGTGAATCAATTTATTACTTTTGATGTTCCAGCTGATGAAGTTGATCCTAACATGCAGGTATTTGTGGGAAATGAAGTAAAGCAAGATTCTACTGGGTCAAGTGTGAATTGGGTGCAAGCAGACAGCTCACAATTCAAAACTGTTGTAACAGATAGTATATTTAATCAAAAAGATAGTGTATGGTCTACTGATAGCAGTTGGATAGCGAGCTATAAATTGTATATGACTTTGAGTGGTTATCATATGAAGGTGTATGATATTTATAATACTTCATATTACAATTGTGATCACTATTACAACTATCCCAATTTGATTCAAACGCTGCCTTTTACTGTTGTAAATTTAGAAAAGAGTGAAGAGGAGATTGTTGATTATACTGTAAAATTGGTTTATAAGCAATTGGGTTCTGTCATTGATGGTTATAGCAATACGGGCCAAGGGATGATTGTAGACAATACATTTTCGGGGCAAATTTCTTCTACATGGTTAACAGGAGAAGACGTAGTAATCATTGTTGTTGGTGTAGGAAAAAAATCGCAAAAGACTTATTTTGGCAAAAGCACTTTGAATGTCGCCGCTAATTCAAAGCCGTCAGTCTCGATAAGTGTGATGAGTGATGCTGATTTATCTGCCGCTTTGGATAATTTGTAACAATTTTTGTTTCTTATTTATTTGACCTGCTGCAATTTTCGCAGCAGGTTTTTTTTTGCGCAGGAGTGCCACTATTTTGTTTTCAATGCGCTTATTTTGTGAGGGTTGTTCAGGTAGGTAGATGCAATTTTCAGCGCTTTGTATCACTTTGGCTGCACGCAGTGCTTTTTGCATGCGCCTGCAGCCAAAGTTTAAGGTCCACACTATGCTTCCGCAGTTGCGCAGCACACCCCTAGGGTATTCGCGACTTAAACGCCTATTCACTGCAGCGCAAAGCGCGTGGCCAAGCTCGTTCCATTGTAGGTAAAAAGTATTGGATTGCCGTGCTATTGTTTTTGCTTTTTCTTGGCAGGCGCGCATCGCAGCTGCTGACGCGCAAAGTGGTCGCCAATCTTCACTGCTTTTTAAGTAGGGGTCATTATGCGCAAACACACCAAAGGGGAGGCCATTGGAAATGTTTTCGCCGAGCAGCAATCCATCGGCTTGAAATTGATAAATCTCATTGAGTCCTTTTCGGTGCAGACGCGCCAATGTTTTGCGTTCGTCGATCAGGAAGGGAATGTTGTTTTTTTTACACATTTCGCGCAGCAAATAAATGCGCTGTGCAAAATCAACTGCGTTTTGAATCATGTATAGGGGGTCAACGATCACCGCCGATATTTGATCGGTGTTTTTGAAGAGAAAATATTTTGCGCCTCTCAGTTGTGGAAAGCACAGGCAGTGCTCGGGTACAAAGCACAATGAAAAGCCAATATATAGTGCTTTTTTATCTGTGTTATTGCTGTGAAAATAATTGCAGATAGATTGAATGAGTGTTGCTTCATCGCTAAAGAATTGGTGTTTTGAAAACGCGCTGATGATGCGCAATTCATTTTCGGTATCTCTGATCAACTGTTCAATTTTAGAAGAAGGCTGATCATGGTCAACTAGTAATGAAACTTGCTGTTGCATTTCGTTGCTTGCTCTCGGAGCCGCACGGCGCAGTTGACTTTTGTTTACAAAAGTGTCGGTAATTGTTGAACGTAAAAATGCTTTTTGCATGCAAATGACTTTGCGCAATGCAGAAAAGAATCGTGCCTAGAAATTAGTTTCTGCCCAAAATTACAGACAGTTGTTTTTTTGCTTGTTGATAGAGCATCAGTTCTTGAATATCGCTGTCGCTGCAATCTATTTTTATTTTGTTTTGCAGAGCCGTGATGTTGCGTTGTACTGTAGCCAGTTTCAGGCGGTTTACGGCTGTTTCAACAGCGCTGGGAAGTAAATCCTCTTCCTTGATGACGATGATGTGGTGCTGCTCCCAATTGTGCAATTCGTACTTGAAATCCATTAGGTTGATAATGGCATTGTTGATCTCGACGTCGTGGGAATTCAAAAAATATTTTTCGTCGGGAACAGTATTGCTCAACAACTGCTTTTTGTATTCGTTGTATATCGCTTGATAGACCGGGTTTTCAAAAGTAATGTTGTCTTCGTCGAGCGAGGCGGTGATGAATTCAGCGATATGAATGTTCACTTCCTCTTCCTCATCGCCTTCACCAGGCATTTGTATGCTGTGGTGGCCGTACTGAAGAAGAATACGGATCAGCTCGTTTTCTTGTGCCTTTAAAAAATGATCTTCTTTGCTTTCTGATTCAGCAGCATATTCGGGCGGTACGTCAAAGAAAGGTGGTGCTTCTTCAGGATAATTTCCGCTGGCGCTTTGCTGTGGTGCGTCTGCGCGGTTGTTGCGTTTGTTTTGCTCTTTAAAGTTGCTGGCGCGAATTTTATTGAGTTCATTGAGCAAGGTTTGTTCGCTGATGTCCATCAGGCGACTTGTCTCCTGCGTGAAAACGGTGCGTTTGATAGGATCGGGAATCTTTGCCACTGAGGTAACAATATCGCGAATCAATTCTGCTTTTTTAATGGGATCACCTCCTGCTTCTTCCAACAATACCTTGCATTTGAAGTGGATGAAGTCGGTGGCGTTGTCTAAATACTTTTGCAGGGCATCCGGTGCATTTTTGCGCGCGAACGAATCGGGATCTTCTCCGTCGGGAAATAAAATCACTTTTACGTTAAGGCCTTCTTCTAAAAACATGTCGATGCCCCTAAAAGCTGCGCGGATACCCGCTGCATCACCATCAAATAGCACCGTTACATTGTTGGTGAAGCGCTTGATGAGTTTTATTTGCTCATTGGTGAGCGCGGTGCCAGATGAAGCAACAGCATTTTCAACTCCCGCTTGGTGCAATGAAATGACGTCGGTATACCCTTCTACCAATAGACAACGGTCATTTTTGATGATGGATTTTTTTGCCTGAAAAATACCATACAATACTTTGCTTTTATGGTATATATCGGTCTCGGGACTGTTGACATACTTTGGAACCGTTTTGTCTTTTTTTAGTGTGCGCCCCCCAAAACCAATGACGCGTCCCGATAAATTGTGAATGGGAAACATAACGCGTGCTGCGAAACGATCGTTGAGGTAATCTCCTTTTTCAAGGATAATGCCCGATTTCAATAGCAAATCTTTTTTGTAACCCTTCGAAAGTGCTTTGCCTGCAAGATAGTTGCGGTCTTCGGGACTGTAGCCGAGTTCAAATTTTTTGATGGTATCTATCGTAAAACCTCTTTCTTTAAAGTAGCTCATGCCGATGGCACGCCCTTCCTGAAGTTCTGTGATGTTGTCTTTGTATGTCGTTGCGGCAAACTGGTGAATAAGGTAAAGGGCCTCTCTTTCGTTTTCGAGCTGTAATTGCTCCGGACTTTGTTCTTCCTCCTGAATCTCAATGTTGTACTTGCGGGCCAAGAATTTAAGTGCCTCCGGATACGTGAAATGTTCGTGCTCCATCAAGAAGGTCACCACGCTGCCACCCTTGCCCGAGCTGAAGTCTTTGAAGATTTGTTTGGATGGTGAAACATAAAAAGAGGGCGACTTTTCTTCCGAAAATGGACTGAGTCCTTTAAAGTTACTCCCCGACTTTTTTAAATTTACAAACTCCCCAATCACCTCTTCGATGCGGGATTCTTCAAAAATCTTGTCTATGGTTTCCTTTGGAATCACAGCTTAAAAGTATAAAGTTTAAGCCTGAATTGAAAGCGTTTTGTTTTATCTCGTACCTTTACCTTATGAGTGCTGAAAAGAAAAATATACGGAGCCTGTCATTAGACGAGCTAAAAGCTGAATTGACTGCTTTTGGTGAGAAGGCTTTTCGCGCCAAACAAATTTATGAATGGCTTTGGAAAAAGTCGTGCACGTCAATTGACGAGATGACCAGTTTGTCGGTGCCTTTGCGTGCCCAACTCAATGAAAAATTCACCATTCCCGCAGTGCGTGTGCACAACATGCAAATCAGTAAAGACCGCACTATCAAAAGTGCTTTCCAGTTGCACGATGGCTTTATCGTGGAAGGTGTATTGATTCCAACGGATTCGCGCATGACTGCTTGTATTTCATCACAAGTGGGTTGCAGCCTAACCTGCAAGTTTTGCGCAACAGGGCGCATGAAACGAGAACGCAACATTGAATTTGATGAGATTTACGACCAGGTGGTTTTGATTAAAAATCAGGCTCTTGAAAAATACAATACGCCCCTCACCAACATCGTGTACATGGGTATGGGCGAGCCTTTGCTGAATTATAAAAATACTTTGGCTTCTATTGAACGAATCACTTCGCCCGAAGGATTGGGTATGTCACCGCAGCGCATCACGGTATCCACTGCCGGCGTAGCAAAGATGATCCATAAACTCGGTGACGATGAAGTGAAATTTCACTTGGCACTTTCACTGCATGCTGCCAACGACGAAAAGCGCAATAAAATTATGCCGATCAATGAACAAAATTCGCTGGAATCTATCGCGCAAGCTTTGCGCCATTTTCACGATAAAACAGGCACACGTCCTACCTTTGAATTCATTGTCTTTAAAGACTTTAACGATGGATTGGAAGATGCCGCTGATCTAGCTAAGTTCGCGAAAAATGTGCCTTGTAAAATCAATATCATTGAATACAATCCTATTGAAGACGGTGAGTTTCAGCAAACAACACCTGAGCGGTTGACCCGCTTTGCAGCGCATTTAGAAAGTAAAAATCTGGTGGTGAACATTCGTCGAAGCAGAGGTAAAGACATAGATGCCGCTTGTGGACAATTGGCCAATAAGCATTAATTCGCCTTTTGCTTTTGTGATACATCACGACAATAGATGTATCTACAATCTCTGTTTTTAGGGCATTTCAGCAATAATTATTTTTTTTATTTCAGTTTTGATCGGTATAGTCACCTACCTACTCTGTTTTTAGGGCATTTCGGCAATAATTATTTTTTTTATTTCAGTTTTGATCGGTATATTTACGTACCTAACAAAAAAACTGTACTAAATTCCCCCTTAGCTATGAAATATTACTATGTAATTACTTTGTTGTTGTTAGCTTCACTGTGCAACGCCACCGATTATTTTTCAATCAGCAACAGCGCATGGTCTAACACTGATGGCGGTGCAGATTGCACTTGCGCTCCTTCAGCCCTGACGACTGGCGATAACGTAACCGCGAAGCACGTTATTTCTACCACTATTTCGAGTTTGACCGGTACCCCAAACATTACAGTAACAGCAGCAGGAAGCTGGACCCTAACAGGTGGTGATTTGAATATCAATGCAGGCAATTGGACCATTGATCTTGGCGGACAGATTACGCTGGGTGCCGGCAATCTTACCACGAGCGCCGCCGCAGTTATAGCGGTCAATGGATCGCTTACTGCCATAGGTGCCTTTACAAATGATATTGCCATTACTGGAAGTGGTACCTTGTACGCCAATTCAGCAATAGGTGGTGTTGGTTCTTTTACGGGGAACACGCCACTTCCTGTGGAGTTAACTGAATTTAGTGCTGAGAAAACTGACGATGGTACAGTGCTGCATTGGAGTACTGCTAGTGAAATCAAAAGTGACTACTTTGAAATACAACAGTCTGTCGACGGCATAACGTATAATTTTTTGGGTCGAATTGATGCAGGGGGAAGTAGTGCAGCCTTTCGCAACTATCAATTTTGTGCTGGTGAAGCGGTGAATGCCGTGCAATTTTACCGACTCATTGAGGTTGATGTGGATGGCAACACACAGATTTTTGCACCTCTTGTGCTCAATGGCGCTGCGGCCCTGCAGCTAACAGCTTCTTTGTTTCCTAACCCTTGTGTTGACCATATTCAATTGCGTTTTAATGCAGCGAAGTCAGGACCATACCTAATGAATTTGTACAACGTGCAAAATGGCCAATGGCTCAATTCCATAACGCTCAACGCTGTTAGAGGTGAAAACACTTTTGCTATTGAACTGAGCGATTTTAACGATTCTGCTTTTATGTTGACGATGAGTAGCAATGAGGTCTTGGTTGCAACAGCTCATTTTGTGAAAAAATAGATTTTCGCTTTGCACTTGTATTGGTTGATTTTTGTATTTTCACGGCGCAGTGCCAACGATTCAATCTATACAAGCGCCCATCAGTAAAGAGATGGATTTGTTTGAAAAAACTTTCAAGCAGTCGATGAAAGGCACTACGCCTTTACTCGACAAAATCACGTATTTTATTGTTAAGCAAAAAGGGAAGCATGTGCGTCCGATGTTTGTTTTTTTAGCGGCCAACATTTGTGGTGGCATTACTGAGCGCACTTATCGTGCGGCGGGACTCATAGAGATGATACACACTGCCACGCTCGTGCACGACGATGTGGTTGACGATGCGCATTTGCGCCGCGGATTTTTTTCTATCAATGCGCTTTGGAAAAATAAAATCGCGGTATTGGTGGGTGATTATTTATTGTCTAAAAGTCTGCAACTTTCTGCCGACAACGACGATTTCGATTTTTTGAAAATACTTTCTGCTACTACCAAAGAGATGAGCGAAGGTGAATTGCTGCAAATTGAAAAGGCACGCCGCCTTGATATTGATGAAGGGGTATATTTTGAAATTATTCGCCAAAAAACAGCAACACTCATTGCTTCGTGCTGCGCTTGTGGTGCAGCCTCAGCTGGCGGCGACAAAGAGTTGATTGCAAAGATGAAATTGATGGGTGAAAAGGTGGGCATCGCTTTTCAAATTAAAGACGATCTGTTCGATTACGAGGCGCAAAGTTCAATATTGGGCAAGGCGGTGGGCATCGACATCAAAGAAAAAAAGATGACCCTGCCTTTGATTCATGTGCTGGGTAAGGCGCCACGCAGTGAAAAAAAGTGGATCATCAACATCATGAAAAACCACAATGAAGATGCGAAGAAAGTAAAAGAGCTGATTGAATACGTGAAGGACAATGGAGGCATCGACTATGCGAAGCAAAAAATGATGTTGTACAGAAAAGCTGCTTTGGATTTGCTCGACACTTTTCCCGATTCCGAGTCGCGAAAATCTTTCATCGATCTTATTGTTTTCAGCACGGAAAGAAACAAATAGTTGAAATTTAAAATGGGAAAAATAAGGAAATTCATCAATGGCATTGTTGCTCTCGTTAAAAGACCCTACCTCATTAATTTGGTGTTGGAGTCTTCAGAGTTCCATGCCGATGCAATGCGCAAAAAATTTCCTGAAGTGGCCAATGGTTTGCCGCAAATTTCTTTTGCAGCGATTAGCGACAAAAAAAAATTGACGGTAGCACCTTTCGCTTTTTTAGAAGGCGGTTCACTCACCACTGATTTGGCCTTGTTAAAAGTAATGGCCGAAAAAAAGGTGGAGAGCACTTATTTCGAAATCGGCACCTGGCGTGGTGAATCGGTAGCCAACGTCGCCACTGTGGCCGCGCAGTGTTATACTTTGAATCTTTCTGCTGACGAAATGAACGCTATGGGCATGTCGAAAGCGTATGTCGATTTGCACGGATTTTATTCAAAAAAGTTAAACAACGTGTTACATCTGCAGGGTAATTCGCTTTCCTTTGATTTTGCGCCCTACTGCAATAAAATGGATCTTGTCTTTGTTGATGGTGACCATCATTATGAAAGTGTGTTACAAGACAGTAAAACAGCATACTCTCTTTTA
>CANFBW010000048.1 GCA_947444925.1 Flavobacteriales bacterium
GCTATTGCACCAACAAGGCAGCCTTCTCTTTCAAGGTAAATTCGATTTTACCCATGTCGTTGAAAGGGCCTGGAATCAAGTGATGCGCTGCATCCATGAGTTTGTAAGACACGAAGTGCATCCCGGCAGGAAGTCCTTCAATGACAAAAGGCGCCCATTTTCTGATTTCAAATTCAGTGTTGTCTATCGTCACCAAAACATAATTTCCTTTGTCACTCAGTGTTGTGTTTACCAAGAAAAAATCCAACAGTGCTTTGTTGCTTTCCTCATACTCGTAAGAGCCAATAGGACTGATGGGCACTACATGCATGCCTTTTGCATTTTCAATTTTTGACGCTCGGTCACCAATGCTAATTTTCGACATTACGAAGCCCTTGCTCGCCGCGTGAATTGACAAATTGTATGATCTTGCCAATACCGCAAAAATATAATTTTCACCACCACTCAAATTCTCTGTAATAATGGTTGTGTTGCTACTTTTAGGAAGGTGACCGCTGTAAAAAAATTTGATGTTTTGCCCATCTATATCGTCGCGAAAACCGGTTTGCGCTGCATCAACTGTTTGTTCACCCAACTTGAAGTTTTTCACCTCAAACTCAAAATCGTTGGTGCCCACACGGGCCTTGTCTTTAGGACTTACCATTGTCAACTCGGCATCACTGAACACAGGGTAATCGGTAAACTCCGTCAACGTGATGCCATTTTTCTGCACCGTCAATACTTTTTTGTCGAAAGAATCACTGGCTTTGGCTTGCTCAGTAGCAACATCGTCACCGGCGTTTCCGCATGACATCAACGAAACAATTGCAATTACACTCAAATATTTATTCATAATACTATTTTAAACAAACTTAATCAAAAGGTCGTTTTTATTGACCGACGCCCCTTTCTCTACTAAAATCTTATCTACTTTTCCATCTACCAAGCACTGCAATACGTTTTCCATCTTCATGGCTTCGAGCAAGAGCAAGGGCTGTCCGGCCGTCACCTCCGCTCCTTCTTCTACCAAAATCGAAATGATTTTACCGGGCATGGGCGACTTCAATTCCTTCCACTTTTTGCTGTCGCCACCCTTAAAACCCATGGCGCCCAAAAGCTGGTCCAACTCACTTTGTATCTCGGCTTTAAAATAACTTTGTCCCAACTGCACCTCCAGCTCCCTGCCATCTTCTGAAGCCGACAACAAAAATAGTTCAAAAACCTGATCCGCCTTGCGCAACAAATAACGGCCTTCTCCCAAATCCTCTATCGATGCCTCCACCGCTGCGCCGTCAACCTCTATTTTCAAGGCATCTGCTTCGTTGAGTGCAACTGAAAATTGTTTGTTGTTTACCTTGATTTGCAGCATAAGACAAACCTACATGATTTATTTTATTTCAGAAAGCTATTCTTTATGTTTGTGGGAAATGTGGCTTGTGAAACAAATTAAAACGCTGAGCGCAATTTCAATTGCCTTTTTACTGATATTAACATCGTGCCACCTCTTCAAAAAAAAGACGAAAATTGCTGATGTGGTGCGCGTCAGTGCTAGCAATGAAGCGGCTGAAATCGTCTATCACGCCAGCAAAACTCGAAAAAACGATCTCTTGCACACCCGACTTGAAGTAGCCTTCGACTGGAGCAAACACGAACTCACAGGCAAAGCGACGTTGAGCTTGCAACCTTACTTCTATCCGGTAAAACAAATCGACCTCGACGCAAAAGGCTTTGTCATTAAAGAACTTTCCCTGATAGATTCGCTGGGCGCCAAAAAAAAATTGACCTACCGCTACGACGATAAAGTACTGCACATTCAACTCGACAAAGAATACAAAAGAACGCAAACCTACAAACTGTATATCGAATACGTAGCGCAGCCGGATAAACTGCTCGACAGAAAAATCATCGACAAAGAAGACCAAAAAGGCTTGTTTTTCATCAACGCCGACGGCAGCAACGCCAACAAACCCAAAGAAATGTGGTCGCAGGGCGAGCCTGAATCTGCTTCGTGTTGGTTTCCAACCATTGATGCAACCAACGAAAAAATGACGCAGGAAATTTTCATTACCGTTGATGAAAAAATGGTCTCGTTGTCAAACGGCTTGCTGCAATTTTCAACGCTCAATGGCGACGGAACACGCACCGACTGCTGGAAACAGGAACTTCAACATGCTCCCTATTTAGCAATGATAGCCGTGGGTGACTTTCACGTTGAAAAAGACCAGTCGGGCGATTTGCCTATGGCCTACTACGTTGAACAAAAAGATGCAGCCGATGCAAAAGCAGTTTTCGGCAATACGCCGGAAATGATTCAGTTCTTCTCTAAAACTTTGGGCGTTCCTTATCCTTGGGCTAAATACTCACAAATGATAGTGCGCGACTTTGTGGCCGGCGCCATGGAAAACACCACTGCCGTGCTGCATGCCGAATACGTGATGCGCTCTAAAAAAGAACTGCTTGATTACGATCACGAAGACCACATTTCACACGAACTTTTTCACCATTGGTTTGGCGATTTAGTGACCTGCGAATCGTGGGCCAATTTGCCCCTCAACGAATCGTTCGCCAACTACAGCGAGTATTTGTGGATAGACCACAAATATGGTCGCGATGCAGCCGACTACCACTACGTCAAAGACCTCGAAGGTTACATTCAAGAATCACGCGACAAAAAAGAATGCCTCATTCGCTACGACTACAGCAGCATTGACGATATGTTTGATGCACACAGCTACAACAAAGGCGGATGTGTGCTGCACATGTTGCGCCACGAAATTGGAGACGACGCTTTTTTTGCGGCGCTGAAAGACTATCTCGAAAACAATAAATTTCAATCGGCTGAAATTCACAACCTGCGCATGTCTTTTGAAAAAATAACGGGCGAAGACCTCAATTGGTTTTTCAATCAATGGTTTTTGTCGAAAGGACATCCTGTGCTGGATATAGCATACACCTTTGATGCGCTGAGCGACTCCATTTCGGTGACCATACAGCAATTGCAAAACAAAGACGATGTGCCTTTGTTTCGCATGCCGATTGACATTGACATTTACACTGGCGCCAAACCAAAACGACACAAAGTATGGCTGGAAAACAGCACGCAAATTTTCAAACTTCCCTGCGATGGCAAACCAGAATGGGTGAGCATTGACGCCGATAAAATTTTACTCTGCGAAAAAATAGAGCATAAAAGTCCCGAAGAATGGGCTTTTCAATACAGTAAAGGCAAAAACTTTATCGACCGCTACGATGCATTCGCCTATTTATTAGAAGAGAAAAACAGCACCGCGCAGAAAAACGACGCCATTGTACTTGCCTTAAATGATCCGTTTTGGGCCAACCGCCAAATCGCTTTATCGGAACTAAATATGAACGACACCCTGAAAGGAGAATTGATGGACGTGTTGTTTAAAATGGCCGCAAAAGATCCCAAATCATTGGTGCGCTCCGCTGCGATCAAACAAATACGCGCCAATTACACTTTAGAAGAAGCTGAACCTCTTTTGAAAAAAACCTTCAACGATTCTTCCAATCTCGTAGTAGCATCCACGATTCGCGCGTACTATCTCTTGAAAAAAGAAGAGGCATTGCCCCTCTTTAAAGCCAAAGAATTTCCGGTAGAAGAATTCATCACCGCTACCCTAAGCGACATTTATTCGCAACAAAAAGACGACAGCTATTACGCGTATTTCACTAAAATTATTCCGCAATTTGAAGGCGATGCCCAAGCAGAGTTGGTAACCCTTTTCGCCGATTACCTATGCAAGCAAAATGAAGAAATATTTTTTGCCGGACTCGATTCCCTCTCCAACATCGCCACTTCTGATGAAGACAAAGCAGTTCGAAGAGCAGCGGTATTTGGCATGAACCAACTGAAAACGCGTTACAACAAACGCATTAAAGATTTAGAGCGCGACCTCTTGGACAACAAGAACATCACCAAAAAATCATACGACGCTCAGCAAATGCAAGACAAACTCGACCGTTTGAAAAAAGAAATCGTAAAAATTGACGCTAAAGTTGCAGCTGCCATCGCCAAAGAAAAGGACAAAGAATTGTTAGACGAATACGAAACTTCGGGACTCCTCAAAACTAATTAGCGCTCAAGCTGCTTTCATAACCCACATCGGGTTTTAAATTTCTTCCTTCAGCAGCAGCCACCGCCAATTCATCGCAACGCTCATTCATGACATTGCCGGCATGCCCCTTCACCCATACAAAAGAAACTTTGTGCTGTGGAAATATGAGCAAAAAACGCTTCCAAAGATCAATGTTCTTTTTGCCGGCAAAACCTTTTTTCTGCCAACCAAAAACCCACTTTTTTTCTACAGAATCTACCACATACTTTGAATCGGAATACACCGTTACCTCGCAACCCATTTTCGTTAGTGATTCTAAGGCAACAATCACGCTCATCAACTCCATTCTGTTGTTGGTAGTTAGCGTAAAGCCTTCTGAAAGCTCTTTGCGGTGTGGCCCAGCCATCATCACAACGCCATAACCGCCACGCCCCGGATTGCCTTTTGCGGCGCCATCTGTATATATAGTCACTTTACTCATGGGCACACTATTTTTTCAATGATTTGAGCAAAGTGCTGGTGCTCCAATTTCAACACAGCTGCAGCGATCTGCTCTGCTGACAAACCCTCCACCGCGCATCTGGCTTGAAAAATCACTGCCCCAGAGTCGTACACTTCATTCACAAAATGAATGCTAATGCCCGATTCTTTTTCCTTGTTTGCCTCCACAGCGCGGTGCACATTCATGCCGTGCATGCCCTTGCCGCCATATTGCGGCAGCAATGCAGGGTGAATATTCACTATTTTATCAGGATATGCCTTCACCAGAAAGGGAGGTATCAACCATAAAAACCCCGCCAAAACAATAAATTCAATTTGCCTTTCTTTTAAGACCGACAACAAAACCCATTCATTTTGAAAATCGTCTTTAGTGATCAGCAACACCGGAATTCCAAAATTGCGTGCCCTTTCAATGACGAAGGCGTCAGACTTGTTGCACACCAATAATGCTACTTTAACAGCAGAATGTTGCTTAAAATGTTCAAAAATTTGCTGTGCATTGCTGCCCGACCCCGAGGCGAAAACTGCGATATTCATAGGTTTCCTTACTTTGACACAAAGGTGCAATTAATTTTTAATCAATAAAAAAGACAAACCTTTGATTGTTTTCATAGAAATTGTTTTCTTTGTAGCCTTGTTTAACTTAAAACTGAGAACATGTCTGATATTGCATCTAGAGTAAAAGCCATCATCGTTGATAAATTAGGAGTTGACGAAAGCGAAGTAACAACTGAAGCTAGCTTCACAAATGATTTAGGAGCGGATTCATTGGATACCGTAGAATTGATCATGGAATTTGAAAAAGAATTCAACATCGCTATTCCAGACGACCAAGCTGAAAAAATCGGCACTGTTGGAGAAGCGGTAACGTACATTGAAAACAACGCAAAGTAATCCACTCTCAGTATGGAGCTTAAAAGAGTTGTTATTACGGGCCTTGGCGCGTTAACACCTCTTGGCAACGATGTTTCTTCCTACTGGGAAGGACTAAAAAATGGTGTAAGTGGAGCTGCTTCAATTACACGATTCGATGCCTCGAAGTTTAAAACGCAATTTGCTTGTGAGATCAAAGGGTACAATCAAGATGACCACTTTGACCGCAAGGAAGGACGCCGTATTGACCGATACGCACAGTACGCTATTGTAGCTGCTACTGAAGCTGTAAAACATTCAGGAATAAATCTTGAAAAAATAAATTTAGACAGAGCCGGAGTAATTTGGGGTTCTGGTATTGGTGGCCTTGAGACCTTTCAACAGGAAGTGATCGATTTCGCCAAAGGAGATGGAACACCTCGTTTCAATCCTTTCTTTATTCCTAAAATGATAGCAGATATCGCTCCAGGGCACATCTCTATTAAATTTGGTTTCAGGGGTCCGAACTTCGCCACTGTATCTGCTTGTGCCTCTTCTACACACGCCATTATTGATGCCTTCAACTACATCCGTTTAGGAAAAGCGGACATCATTATTTCTGGTGGATCAGAAGCGGCTGTCAACGCTGCCGGTGTTGGAGGATTCAATGCTTTGCAGGCACTGTCTACAAGAAATGACGATCCGAAATCAGCATCGCGTCCCTTCGACAAAGACCGTGATGGTTTTGTATTGGGAGAAGGTGCAGGCGCAATGATCGTTGAAGAATACGAACACGCCATTGCTCGTGGCGCTACCATTTATGCAGAAGTTGCAGGCGGTGGCTTGTCGGCCGATGCTTACCACATCACTGCTCCTCATCCTGAGGGATTGGGCGCAAATAACGTAATGCGTTGTGCTTTGGAAGATGCGCACATGAAGCCAAGTGATATCGATTACATCAATGTACACGGTACTTCTACGCCACTCGGTGACAAATCTGAAACCACTGCTATTGTTAGAGTGTTTGGTGATCACGCATACAAATTAAACATCAGTTCTACTAAATCAATGACTGGCCACCTTTTGGGCGCTGCCGGTGCAATTGAAGGATTGGCTTGTATTTTAGCGATCAACCATGGCATCATACCTCCTACGATCAACCATTTTACGGATGATCCGGATTTAGACAACAACCTTAATTTGACTTTCAATACTGCCGTGAACAGAAAGATCAAAGCAGCCTTAACCAACACTTTTGGGTTTGGTGGGCACAATGCCAGCATCATCTTTAAAGCTTTTGAAGCTTAATATTGGTGGCTTTGCTTAGATCTATCACTGTACTTTTTTCGAAAGACAAACAATTTTTAACCCGGTTACGAAAGATAACCGGGTTTTTTCCTGCCCAAATCGCACCTTACAAAACCGCACTCACCCATCGCTCAGCACTTGGAAGTGGCTCCAAACCCGGGGAATACAACGAGCGTTTGGAATTTTTGGGCGACTCGGTACTCGGACTGGTGATCTCTGAATACTTGTACGACAAATTTCCTGCCGACCACGAAGGCACGCTCACCAAAATAAAATCGGCCATGGTGAGTCGCAAAACACTCAATGGCATCGCCGAAAACATGGGCATCAAGGACCTCATCATCATGAAGCTGGGGCAAGAAGACTTTCCGCTTTCAATAGGCGGCAACGCCTTAGAAGCACTGATTGGCGCTATTTACGTTGACAAAGGCTTAGCGGTGGCAAGCAAATTTGTAATACAAAAAATATTGATCCCTCATTACAACATTGGCGAAATAATGAAGTCTGACGAGAACTACAAAAGTCAACTCATCGAGTGGTCGCAAAAACACAAAATAAAAACTGTATTTAAAGTGCTTGCAGAAAGCAGCGAAGAACACCAGCGTATATTTAAAATCGGCTTATTCATTAAAGATGAGCTTTATAGTGAAGGCACAGCAAAATCTAAAAAAGAAGCCGAACAAGAATGCGCGAAAAAGCTATTTTTGTCGGGAGATATTGAAAAATGGCAAAATTAACCCTCGACTTCCAACCCGAATACGACTTTTTGTTGGCCGGTATATCTTGTCACCTCAAAGACTACCGCTTTATTTGGGCGCTAAGCCAACACTTAGGCATTGATTTCAAGCGCAACGACGACTTTGAACTCATCGTGGACAAGTCGAAAAACAAAAGTAAATTCTCGGTTTTTTCCTTTGAAGACGAAGAAAACCACACCTCTTATTTCATTTTATCGAACCGCGGTGATGCAGGCACCCTGATTCCTGAAATGAAACAAATCGACTATTTTCTGCAAATTCGCGGACCACTCGACGAAGATGATCTCGAAAATGAAATTGAAAAAATAAAAAAAATGCCCAGCGTACTCACCGCATTCAGCATAGATCCCAGCACCTTGAAGTCGGGAAACAACCTGCTTTTTTAATCCACAAAACACGTGGAAAACTTTGGTCAGCGAACCTTGCTGCTTTAACATAAATACGTATATTTGGCTTCTTCAAAAAATTAAAATAAAACACCATTCAGCACTGTCTGTTGGTTTAAAATATAGAACTATAGCATATACCCTTAATTGAAAAAAACAAAGAGATGAATTTAAAAAGAACCAAGATTGTAGCGACGATGGGACCTGCGTGTGCCAGCAAAGAAATGCTTAAAAAAATTATGTTGAACGGCGTTGACGTTTGCCGTTTGAACTTCTCCCACGGAGACCATGAATTTCACGGAAATTTCGTGAAAAACATTCGCGAAGTTGCCAAGGACTTAAATACACACATCGCGATTTTAGCCGATTTGCAAGGTCCGAAATTGCGTATTGGCGTTATGGAAAATGACGGTGCCGAAGTAAAAGCAGGCGACCGCATTACCATCAGCACGACCGAATGCATTGGTACCGCACAAAAAGTATTTATGACTTACGCTACTTTTCCGCAAGACGTGAAAGTGGGCGAAAAAATATTGATCGACGATGGTAAAATCACTGTTAAAGTAATTTCTACCAATGGTAAAGATGAAGTGGTAGTAGAAGTTTTATTTGGTGGTATTTTGAAATCAAAAAAAGGGGTCAATCTTCCTTACACCAAAGTTTCATTGCCTTCCTTGTCCAACAAAGATTTACGAGATTTAGATTTCGCTTTGTCACAAAACGTAGAATGGGTGGCCTTGTCTTTTGTACGCAACGCCAACGACATTCACGAATTGCGCAAAATCATTGAAAGCAAAGGCAGCAACGCCCGCATCATTGCGAAAATTGAAAAACCAGAAGCCATCACCGACATCGACGAAATCATTGAAGCCACTGACGCTATCATGGTAGCCCGCGGTGACTTGGGTATTGAGGTGCCTTACCAAGATGTTCCTTTGTTGCAAAAAATGATGATCAAAAAATGCCAAATGGCATCAAAACCGATTATCGTTGCCACACAAATGATGGAAAGCATGATCGATGGTGTTACGCCATCACGTGCCGAAGTAAACGACGTTGCCAATGCCGTAATGGATGGCGCAGATGCCGTAATGTTGAGTGGTGAAACCTCTGTTGGAAGACATCCTGACTTGGTGATCGAAACAATGGCCAACATTGTAAAGAAAGTAGAAGAATACGACGATATATACAACCACAAAATGGTGCCGGTGCACCGCGAAGAGCGTTACGTATCTGATCAAGTGTGCATCAGTGGAGTTCGCCTTTCTGATCGCGTGAATGCAAAAGCAATATTAACCCTGACACATTCTGGTTATACTGCATTTAAGTTGTCAAGTCACCGTCCGAAAGCATACATATACGTGTTTACCAGCAACAAAGAAATTTTAGCCATGGTGAGCTTGATATGGGGTGTTAAAGGCTTTTACTACGACAAGTTTGAAAGCACTGACAGCACCATCAACGACTTAGAAGAATTCCTAAAAGGCAAAGGTTTGTTGAAAGAAGGCGACTTCTACATCAACGTAGCTTCCATGCCAATACACACAAAGGGAAAAACCAATACCATCAAACTGAGTCAAGTTTGCTAAACGCACAAATCGTTCAAAGTTCATTGTTGACCAATGATGAACTTTGAACTTTATACTTTAAGCTATGAATATTGCTCTGCTGAAAGAAATTTGCGAAGTTGCTGGTGCTCCAGGATTCGAAGAGCGTGTGCGCGCCATTGTACTGCGCGAAATTAAGCCGCTCGTTGACGAAATTCGCATCGACAATATGGGCAACGTCAATGCTATTCTTAAAGGACAACAAAACAAACACATCATGGTCGCCGCTCACATGGATGAGATTGGCTTCATGGTCACACACATTGATAAAAACGGATTTTTAAAGTTTCACCCGCTCGGGGGATTCGACCCTAAAACACTCACCGCTCAGCGCGTCATTGTGCACGGGAAAAAAGATCTGATTGGCGTAATGGGATCAAAACCCATTCACGTAATGTCGCCAGAAGAAAAAAATCAGCCCGCTAAAATCACTGATTTCTACATTGACTTAGGATTGCCTTACAAAGAAGTAATTAAGCTCATAGAAGTAGGCAATACTGTTACGCGTCAGCGAGAATTGATTGAGATGGGCGACTGCGTCAACTGCAAATCGCTCGACAACCGCGTCTCTGTTTTTATATTGATAGAAACATTGAAAAAACTAAAGGGCAAAAAAATTCCGTACACACTCAACGCCGTATTTACCGTGCAAGAGGAAGTAGGTATTCGTGGGGCCAGCGTATCGGCTTTGGCTATCAATCCGGATTTTGGTATTGGTCTCGACACCACCATTGCTTACGATCTTCCTGGAGCAGCGGACCACGAGAAAATAACCTCCTTGGGCGAAGGCGTTGCCATCAAAATTATGGACTCTTCTGTAATTTCCGACCAGCGCATGGTGAAGTTTATGAAGAACACCGCCGACAAAAACAAAATCAAATGGCAACACGAAATCCTCACGGGTGGCGGTACTGACACCGCTGGTATTCAACGCATGAACGCAGGCGGATCCATCGCAGGAGCCATCTCCATTCCAACACGTCACATTCACCAAGTGATTGAAATGTGCAACACCAAAGACATTAATGGCGCCATTCAATTGCTTACCGCTTGCGTGAAAGAAATGAACGACTTCAACTGGAAATTGTAGTCGCAATAAGCTTTTGATAGCAACCATTCAACACTGCTTTCGTCTAACAACAAATTAACTTTATATGAAAAATTACTACCTATTGTTTTTGGATTCGCGCTCCTAATGACTTCTTGCAGCAAAACATCAACCTGCTCTACTTGTGTTGTAAAAGACGGCGCAACGGTCATCAAAAATTATGATCAAAAATGCGGCACAACTACCGATGTAGACAACTACGAAGCCAGTTCAAAAGCTGACGCTGCGCAATTGAAAGGTACAATCACCTGCACCCGCAACTAAAACAAAAGCCCTTTATGCATCAGCACAAAGGGCTTTTTTATTTTAACATCGCTGGAGCAAATCCCTGCTGCGCTTTTACAGCCTTCTAAATTTCTGATTTAAACTGCTCCAAAAAGCGCACATCATTTTCAGAAAACAAACGCAAATCCTTTACTTGGTACTTCATCATCGTCATGCGCTCAATGCCGAAGCCAAAGGCGAATCCGCTGTATTTCTCAGGATCAATGCCGCAATTGCTCAATACATTTGGATCAACCATTCCACAGCCACCAATCTCCACCCATCCTGAATGTTTACAAATGTTGCAACCATCGCCATTGCAGATACTGCACGACACATCCATCTCAGCCGAAGGCTCCGTGAAGGGGAAAAAAGACGGACGCAACCTGATTTTAGTTTTTTCGCCATACATCTCTTTGGCGAAAAAATCGAGCGTTTGCTTTAAGTCGGCAAAAGAAACTTTTTCGTCAACATACAAACCCTCAATCTGGTGAAAGAAACAATGGGCACGCGCTGAAATTGCTTCATTGCGGTAAACTCTTCCCGGAGAAATCACGCGGATAGGCGGTTTCTTGTTTTCCATATAATGCACTTGCCCTGATGAAGTTTGGGTACGCAAAAGGATATTTGGATTTTGTTGAATAAAAAAAGTATCCTGCATGTCGCGCGCCGGATGCTCTTCTGGTGTATTCAAGGCCGTGAAATTATGCCAGTCGTCTTCTATCTCCGGACCATCCGCCACCACAAAACCCAAACGCTTAAAAATCTCAGTGAATTTATTAGTCAGCAATGAAATGGGATGAATGGAGCCGATTTTTTTGCCTTCGCCCGGACGCGTAAAGTCCATTCCCGAAACTTCACTTTCAGTCGTTTCGCCTTGTTGGTTAAAGGCATCAAATTTCTCCTGCGCCCTATTTTTAAGGTCGTTGATGAGTCCGCCCACTGCTTTTTTGTCTTCAGGCGCCACATCTTTCAAGCCCGAAAACAAATCTTTCAAAATGCTTTTAGTACCCAAAAAACGAATGCGAAAAGCTTCTAATTGTTCTTTATTGCCAACCGGAAATTGTTCTACTTCTGCAAGTAGTGCGTTGATTTTATCCCTCATGAACAAAGTCTATTTAATGGTCATCGGAATATCTTTCACCGGACGGCTGTTTGCATCTACTTCTTCAGCAGCAATTTTGTCCAACACATCCATTCCTTCAATCACTTCACCAAATACAGTATACTCGCCATCTAAAAATGGTGCACCACCTATAGTGGTATACGCTTCTACTTGTGCCGGACTAAATTTATTTCCCTTACCAGCAGCCATTTCAGCGGCAGCTTGTTGCTCTAAAATGCCTTCGTAAAATTTCAAGCTGTCGGATTTTCCTTGTTGGTACAATTCCATCATTTTTGACTTGATGCCCGCATTTGCAGGATCAGCAAACAACTTGCCCATCAAGGCTTGCTTTTCTATTTCTTTCAATTTGTTGGCATCCATTACTTCACCCGTAACAATGTAAAATTGTGAACCCGACGAAGCCTTTTTAGGATTTACTTGATCGCTTTGACGTGCTGCTGCTAAAGCTCCTTTTTTGTGAAAAAACTTAGGATTGATCTCAGCAGGTATGGTATATCCTGCATCGCCAGCACCCAACTGTTGTCCTGGTTTCGCGTTTTTTGAATCTAAATCTCCGCCTTGCACCATAAATCCTTTGATAACACGGTGAAACAAAGTTCCATCGTACTTCTTTTCTTGCATCAACTTAATAAAGTTATCCCGGTGCTGCGGTGTTTCATCGTATAATTTAACTTTGATAACACCGTAAGGCGTTTCAATAGAATACACGTTTTTACCACCACCTTTCAAAAAGGCAAACGACGAGATTCCTAATACCACAACAAGAGCGATTCCAAGCAAAAGGGATTTTTTCATATCAGAAGAATATTTATATATTTGTTTTTGTACCTAGGTTGACTATATTTAGATGGCGAAGGTAATAAATATTCAATTATAATGAAGTTACAAATCAATAAGTCCGCACGCATTTTAGGCATTTTTATTACTGCCGCACTGCTGTTCCATTCTTGCTCAAAAAATACTGAATGTACTGGAGAAATTAATGTGACACTGCTTGCCACAGGAGCAGCTGTGCCAAATGCTACAGTTAGAATATTTGTGCCATCAGGAGGTTTTTATCCTTGCAGTGGAGAGCAGATTTCAGAGAAAATATTAACCACGGATGCTAGCGGAAAAGCGACTTTTTGCCTCAAACTTCCAGCCACACTCAATGTAGCTGTCACAGCTGGAGCGCTTACAGGAACAGGTGTCATTGCGACAGAAGTTGGGAAGCCGGTTGCGTCGCCCATCAAACTTCAGTAACTATACTAGGTCGCCACTTTCTTTAAAGTACTCTACTATTGCTGATTTCATCACCTTCAACTGTTCACCAGGTTTGAGCGACGGCAGTTTTTTGGTCTCTTTATAGTGCGGCCAGCCGTCTTCATCTACGCCCATATACTCATAGTAATTGTACTGACTTAAAAGTTTACATATTGCAATGTGTATCACTTCTAACTTTTGATCCTTAGTGAATTTGCGGTACCCTTTGCCTAATTCCTGAACACCGATCAAAAATAAAATGCCGCGCACATCAATGTCTTCGCCAAATTTCTCCTCCACCATTTTCTCTACCCTGGCCCACTCTTCCTGTACTATATCGTTCATAAATTTAATGCTTAGTCTGTTTCAATTCGATAAAAATACAGATATTGCGCCTGTGATGGAAAGATTTTTGTATTTCGCTCATAACTTCGTGAACAATTTACAATAAGCAGCCAATGAAAAAAGCATTAATACTATTGGTATTAATTTTAAACTTAAACACATTACATGCCGCACCAGTAAAGCGTATGGAGATAGCGCTGTGCGTTGACCTCAGCGCCAGCACCACTGGCCTGCTGGAAGTGCTGCGCAGCAACATGTGGTATTTAACCTACTATCTCAACACCTACGCCGAACAACCCGACATTAATATAGCCCTCGTACTATATGGTAAACCGGGCTTTACGAAGGAAACCAATTACATTAGAAAAGTAGCCGATTTAGGTAAAAACATCAATCTTATTCAACAAGAACTATATAGCACATTGGTAGCTGTGAGTGCCAAAGAAAACTATCCCGAAAAAGCGGTCCTCGTGTGCCTGCAAGACCTCAGCTGGTCCAAAGAACCCAACACCTACAGAACCGTTGTTGTGATTGGCAATGGGTCGCTGGTTGACCTTGGCGCAATGGAGGACATCGCCAAAATCTCAAAAAAGAAAGGCATTTACGTAAACACCATTTATTTCAAAACCTACCAAAACGAAAGAGAAATCAATCAATGGGCGAAACTGGCCAAGGACTGCAACAGCATCAACTATATGATAGACCCTGCCATTGCTCCGCCTTGGGAAAAAGACTTCAAATCGTCTAACTCTTCTTTCCTAGGCGAAGTCAACGAAAAATACAATGGCACCATGATTCCCTATGGCGAAGATGGGCACAAAAAATTCGCAAAGTACTTGAGTATGGACGACTTTGCACGCGAAACCGGTCCCGTTTGCCTTGAATTCAGACTGATGTACAAAATATCAGAAAACTACGTTGGCCTCAACAAAGACTGGGATTTGGTTGACCTTAGCACTATGGGCGCAAAAATTGACACCAGTACCATCGACCGAAAATTACTGCCCGAGCAGTACAAACGCATTCCCCTCAAAACACTGCTTCGCGTTATTGAAACCAAAAAAGAAGAAAGAATTTACCTTCGTGAAATCACAGCCATTGTTGCGCAGCGCAACAAAATGCTGACCC
The DNA here is from genome assembly GCA_947444925.1 of Flavobacteriales bacterium. Lineage (GTDB taxonomy): Bacteria > Bacteroidota > Bacteroidia > Flavobacteriales_C > JAHEZL01. Next base: position 14,684 of record CANFBW010000048.1, read on the forward strand.
ATGATTATTACCAAGAATTTCGCCCCATCATCCGTCGCTCTTTCTACCTAGTGCTCATGGATCTCTTCAATACACAAACCGACAATTATCACGAAATATTAGATTGATTATGTGGATAGACATCACTATTGTAGCCCTTTTGCTGATCGGTATTTTTTTAGGTTTTAAAAAAGGATTCATCATTGAAATGGCAATGCTGATTGGATTGATAGCGGGATTGGTCGCTGCCATTTACTTGTCGAAAATCACCTCAAATTACCTGCACAAATATTTTGACACCGTATATCCAGAAATCGCCTTTGCCATCACCTTTTTAGTGGTATTGTTTTTTGTTTACATCATTGGCAAAGGCGTTGAAACGGTTGTAAATGCAGCAGCAGCTGGTATCATCAACCGTATTTTTGGCGCTATTTTTGGACTCGTTAAATGGGCATTTATTACCAGCGTTCTCGTCTTTTTCTTCGACCGCATCAACGCAAAAAAACAATGGATCTCGTCTGCTGACATCGCTGAATCACACTTGTACACGCCCATACAGCAAGTCACCGAGGTGTGCATCCCGCCCATCCTCGAGTTGAAACAAGAGGTGGAATAAATTTTTAGCCGCCAAGCGCAAACACTTTACCCGATGGCGCAACACTTCGACCTTGGTAAGCAAGGCGAGAAAGTTGCCCTGCTGTACTTACTCAACAAAGGATACATCATCCACGAAAAAAATTGGAGACACGGCAAAATTGAAATCGATTTGATTGCCGAAAAAGACGAACGCATTGTTTTTGTAGAAGTGAAAACGCGCAGTACCGACTATTTTGGCGAGCCCGAAGAAGCGGTGGACCGCGATAAAGAAAAACAACTCATCAATGGCGCACAAATATTTGCCGACCAACACGCATTAGAAGAAGAAATTCGATTTGACATTATTTCTATTGTACTCAATGCTGAGCAAGTTCGCGTTAACCATATTGAGGACGCCTTCATGGATACTGGTACTATCTAACGCATAAGGAATTCAATGTCATCGGCTTCAATGGGAATGTTTTTCATCAGGTCTTGAGGTCCTTTTACCCCAATCAGCACATCGTTTTCAAGGCGAATGCCAATGCTTTCTTCAGGAATATAAATTCCAGGCTCACACGTGAACACCATTCCTGCTTTGAACTTTTGTTGACGATCACCTAAATCGTGCACATCTAAACCCATAAAATGCGAGATGCCGTGCATGAAATATTTACGAAGTGCCGGATTTTGCGGGTCTTGCTTTTTAATATCGGCAGTAGTAATGAGTTTTAAATCAACCAATTCCTTTTCCATAATGCAGCGTACCGCAGCATTGTAATTGTCAAAAGTATTGCCAACCACCAGTAATTTACTAGCTTCGTTCATAACACGCAATACGGCATTGTATACCGCCTTTTGACGCTTTGAAAACTTGCCGCTCACAGGCACCGTGCGCGTAAGATCCGAAGCATAGTTGGCGTATTCGGCACCAAAGTCCATTAAAATCAAATCGCCCTTCTTGCACTGCTGGTTGTTGTTGACATAGTGCAGCACACAGCTGTTTTTTCCCGACGCAATGATGGGTGAATACGCGTGTCCATTCGCCCTATTGATCGTAAATTCGTGAGAAACCTCTGCCTCAATTTCATACTCCCACACATTTGGTTTGATAAAGGACAAGCTGCGGCGAAAAGCTTTTTCGGTAATGGCGCAAGCTTCCTGTATAAGTGCGATTTCGGCTTTGCTTTTGATTTGGCGCAATGACACCATAATGGGTGCCGAGCGCTCCACGCGCACACCCGGAAACAGTTTTTTTGTTTGTGGCGTCAGTCGTGCATCGCGAGAAATAACTTCATTTTTAGCCCTGTCATTTTCGTTGTTGTTCAAATATAAATAAGTGCATTCGGCTGCTAGCCATTGCAGCAGAGTCTCGTATTCTTTGGTCCAATATACCGTTTGAATGCCTGATACCTTACGTGCTTCCGCTTTGCTGTACTTCTCGCCTTCCCACACTTTGGTGTGCTCATCGCTTTCGCGTATAAAAAGCACTTCTTTGAATTTAGGATCAGGGCTGTTCGGAAACAAGAGCAAAATACTTTGTTCCTGGTCAATGCCGCTTAAGTAGAAAAAATCTGAGTTTTGTCGAAAAGGATAACAACAATCGGCATTTCGTGGCATTTCATCGTTCGACTGAAAAATGGCGATGGCCTTTTCTTTGAGCTCTAAAACGAATCTTTTTCTATTGTCTACAAACAATGCAGCGTCAATGGGGGCGTATCGTTGGTTCATGATTTCGTGGAAAGAAGGGTGCTAAATAAAAATATATCCGTCAAATGTGGTCTTGAACGTATGTTTTTTTTTAAAGTTATAGTATATTTGCTTCTCTAAAAAACAGACTAAAAAATCTACAGATGAGCAACTCAGAATTATTCACGTCGTCAATCGCCAAAAAGTATGTGATGGCATTGACCGGCTTGTTCTTAATTTCCTTTTTGGTAATACACTGCACAATCAATGCATTGATCTTTGTAAACGACAGCGGTGAAACGTTCAACGCAGCAGCACATTTCATGTCACACAACATTGTGGTTCGCATTTTAGAAGTGGGTTTGTTCTTTGGCTTGGTATTGCACATGGTTCAGTCTTTAATCCTAACAGTAGCCAACAAAAAAGCGCGCCCGGTGCAGTACGCAGTAGTGCCCGGAAACAGCAGCAGCAAATGGTATTCCCGTTCAATGGGGATCTTGGGTTCTTTGCTTTTATTGTTCTTAGTGGTACACATGGCAAACTTTTGGGTACCCACAAAACAAGCTGTTTTTGCAGGTGAAGAACACAATACCTTTGAAGCAATGAAAGTGGTTTTTGCCGAATGGTATTTCGTATTAATCTATATGGTAGGTGTAGGTTCTTTGGCTTACCACTTGATGCACGGCTTTCAATCGGCTTTTCAAACTTTGGGCATCAACCACAAAAAATACACACCAATGATCAAGGCCATTGGCTTTTGGTTTTCAATCCTTGTTCCCGCTATCTTTGCAGCAATGCCAATAGCGATGCACTTGGGACTTATTAAATAATTAGAATTGTCATTCCTCTAGATTCAAAAGATATGTCAAAAATTGATTCAAAAATCCCCGACGGAGTACTGGACCAGAAATGGAGCAAGTTCAAATCGTCAATTCCATTGGTAAATCCAGCCAACAAAAGAAGTTTGGAAATCATTGTTGTAGGTTCAGGTTTAGCCGGATCATCGGCAGCTGCTACTTTAGCAGAAATGGGCTACAAAGTGAAAGTGTTTTGCTTTCAGGATTCACCGCGTCGTGCACACTCCATTGCGGCACAAGGTGGAATCAACGCAGCTAAAAATTACCAAAACGATGGTGACTCTGTACACCGTTTGTTTTACGATACTATTAAAGGTGGTGACTACCGTGCCCGCGAAGCCAACGTTCACCGTTTGGCAGAAGTGAGTGGCAGCATCATCGACCAATGTGTTGCGCAAGGTGTTCCTTTGGCGCGTGAATACGGCGGTATGTTGAGCAACCGTTCATTTGGCGGAACTCAGGTACAACGTACTTTTTACGCAGCCGGCCAAACCGGACAGCAATTGCTTTTGGGTGCCTACAGCGGCTTGCAACGCCAAGTTGGTTTGGGAACTGTTGAAATGTTCTCGCGCCACGAAATGTTAGAAGTGGTAACCATCGACGGCAAAGCCCGCGGTATCATCGCAAGAAATTTGATCACTGGTAAATTAGAAAGACACTTCGGTCACGCTGTATTGCTGTGTACTGGTGGATACGGCAACGTGTTCTATTTGTCTACTAACGCCATGGGATCTAACGTGACAGCAGCATGGAAAGCACACAAAAAAGGCGCTTTCTTTGGCAATCCTTGCTACACACAAATTCACCCTACTTGTATTCCTGTTTCAGGTGACCACCAATCAAAATTAACTTTGATGAGTGAATCGCTCCGCAACGACGGTAGAATTTGGGTGCCTAAAAAAATGGAAGACGTTACAGCGATCCGCGAAGGCAAGAAAAAAGCCGTTGATATTGCTGAAGACGACAGAGATTACTATTTGGAAAGAAGATACCCTGCCTTTGGAAACTTGGTGCCGCGAGATGTGGCTTCACGCGCTGCCAAAGAAAGATGCGATGCCGGTTTTGGTATCAACAAAACAGGAGAAGCAGTTTACCTTGACTTCGCGTCAAACATGAAATACAAGTACGGAAAACAAGAGGCCTTGGTAAAAGGAATCCAAAATCCTACTGAAGAACAACTGCATGCCTTAGGAAAAGAAGTGGTGAAAGAGAAATACGGAAACCTCTTTGACATGTACAAACAAATCACTGGCGAAGATCCTTACGAAATGCCAATGATGATTTACCCTGCGGTGCATTACACTATGGGTGGAATTTGGGTAGATTACAACTTAATGACTACCGTACCAGGTTTGTACGCTTTGGGAGAAGCCAACTTCTCTGACCACGGCGCCAACCGTTTGGGTGCTTCAGCATTAATGCAAGGATTGGCCGATGGTTACTTCGTGATTCCTTATACTATTGGTGCCTATCTTTCAAACGAAATTAGAACCAAAGCCATTCCTACTTCGCACGAAGCTTTTGATGTTGCTGAAAAAGAAGTACAACAAAGAATCGACAAGTTTTTCGCTATCAAAGGAACAAAGTCTGTAGATTTCTTCCACAAGAAATTAGGAAAAATAATGTGGGACAAATGTGGTATGGCGCGCAACGACGCCGGTTTGAAAAAAGCCATTGAAGACATTCGCCAACTGCAAAAAGATTTCTGGAACGATGTACGCGTGCCAGGAGAAGCCAACGAATTCAACCCTGAATTAGAAAAAGCGGGCCGTGTTGCCGACTTCATCGAACTCGGTGAATTGATGTGTATTGATGCCTTAAACCGTGTTGAATCTTGCGGCGGACACTTCCGCGAAGAATCAGCCGAAGTAGGTGGTGACCAAGATGGTGAAGCAAAACGAAATGACAATGACTTTATGTACGTTGCTGCTTGGGAATACAAAGCACCAAATACCTTTGAATTGCACAAAGAAGAATTGAAATACGAGGTGATTAAAATTTCACAAAGATCTTATAAATAATATAGTATGAGCGGAAACATGAATTTGACCCTGAAAGTTTGGCGTCAAAAAAACGCAGAAAAAAAAGGCGAATTAGTGACCTACCCGGTTTCTAATATTTCTCCTGACATGTCTTTTTTGGAAATGTTTGACGTGCTCAACGAGCAGTTGATCACTGAAAACAAAGAGCCTGTAGCTTTTGACCACGACTGCCGTGAAGGTATTTGCGGTATGTGCAGCATGCACATCAACGGACGTGCACATGGCCCTAAAGATGCCGTTACTACTTGTCAGTTGCACATGCGTTCTTTCAGCGATGGCGACACTATTGTTGTTGAGCCTTGGAGAGCTGCTGCTTTCCCTGTGATCAAAGACTTAGTAGTTGACCGCTCTGCCTTCGACCGCATCATTTCTAAAGGTGGCTATATTTCTGTCAATACTGGAAATGCACAAGATGCCAACAACCTTCCCATTCCTAAAATAGATGCCGACAAATCATTTGAAGCCGCGGCCTGCATCGGTTGTGGAGCATGTGTTGCCACTTGTAAAAACGGTTCGGCAATGTTGTTTGTATCTGCAAAAGTTTCACAATTGGCCTTGTTGCCACAAGGACAGGCAGAAGCAAAACAACGTGTGATCAGCATGGTAAACCAAATGGATGAAGAAGGCTTCGGCAGCTGCACCAACACTGGCGCGTGTGAAGTTGAATGCCCTAAAGGCATATCCCTTGAAAACATTGCACGTTTGAACAGAGAGTTCACTTTAGCCAGCATTTTAGAAGAAAAATAAACGACTCCATATTGATCGTAAAATCCCCGAAGAAACTTCGGGGATTTTTTTTTCACACGACCAGTCATCCACCTGCTTGCCTTAATTACGAAAAAAACACTTTTACTTTTCATTTTTTTCTTACTTTTGCCCCACATGTTTTTAAAGACAAAACATATTGCAAACAAATTACCATCCTTTACTAGGTCCAATAGACCCAGTCCTAGACCCCATGGGGGAATGTGCTAATATAGCCTCCTTCGTGGATGGCTGTTCCGATCAAATCGGAAAAGTGACTCAATCAACAAACACTATTCAGCTTAAATTTTAAGGAAATGGCAATTGAAATTCATATCGCAAATCACGACCACCACCAATACGCAGAAAGCATCTGCAACATGATAGAAGATGCCGCAAAGAAACGCGGTACCGGCATCGCCAAAAGAAAACCCGAGTACATCACCACCAAAATGGAAGAAGGCAAAGCCATCATTGCCCTCGACGGCGAGAAGGTGATTGGTTTCTGCTACATCGAAACTTGGAGCCACAACAAATACGTGGCGAACTCAGGATTGATCGTTGACGAAAACTACCGTCAGCACGGTCTTGCCAAGCAAATTAAATACAAAGCCTTTGAGTTGTCGCGCAGCAAATATCCCGACGCGAAAATTTTTGGCCTCACCACTTCTTTGCCGGTGATGAAAATCAACACAGAACTCGGTTACCGTCCGGCCACTTTCTCAGAACTCACCGACGATGAAGATTTCTGGAAAGGCTGTATGAGCTGCGTAAACTATGACATACTCACCCGCACCAACCGCAAAATGTGTTTGTGCACCGGCATGCTCATGGATCCCAACGAAAAGAAAAAAAACGACGATACCAACGAAAATAAATAAGCATGAATCAAAAATTAGTTCTAGCATTTAGTGGTGGTTTAGACACTAGCTTCTGCGTAAAATATTTGAAAGACAAAGGATACGAAGTGCATTCAGCACTTGTTGATACTGGTGGATTTTCACCGGCCGAACTAAAAACAATTGAGGACAGAGCCAAATATTTAGGCGTAGCTTCTCACGTCAATTTAGAATTGTCGGATAAGTTTTACCAAGATTGCGTGAAGTATTTAATCTTTGGAAACATCTTGAAAAACAACACTTATCCACTAAGTGTTAGTGCTGAGCGTATTTTTCAGGCAGTTGCCATCGCCGAATATTCTAAAAAAATTGGTGCCAAAGCAATTGCACATGGCAGCACAGGAGCGGGTAACGATCAAGTTCGTTTCGATATGGCGTTTGCTATCATTTATCCTGAAGCGGAAGTAATTACGCCCATTCGCGACTTAAAATTATCGCGTCAAGAAGAAATCGACTACCTTAAAAAACACGGCATCGAAGGCAACTACGACAAAGCCATGTACTCTATCAACCAAGGGATTTGGGGAACGAGCGTGGGCGGTAAAGAAACACTTACTTCTCACCAATATCTTCCTGAATCAGCTTTTCCAACTCAAGTTTCAAAAACAGGAGAAGAGATTTTAGAAATGGAATTCATTAAAGGTGAATTATCGGCAGTGAACGGTGAGGCTTTTGCCAATCCTGTTGATGCTATTAAAAAAATATCAGCTATCGCTGCGCCGTACGGAATTGGTAGAGATATACATGTTGGAGATACCATTATTGGTATTAAGGGACGCGTTGGTTTTGAAGCAGCCGGTCCGGTAGTTATTTTAAAAAGTCACCACCTATTAGAAAAACATACCCTCACCAAATGGCAAATGTATTGGAAAGAACAATTGTCAACGTGGTATGGCAATTTGCTGCATGAAGGTCAGTTTCTCGACCCAGTAATGCGCAACATCGAAACTTTTTTACTCGACACTCAAAAAAATGTGACTGGAAAAGTTTTTGTTCATCTTTCTCCATACAACTACTATGTGCAAGGCATTGAATCAAAACACGATTTAATGAACTCTACAGCCGGACAGTATGGTGAAATGAACAACATGTGGAGCGGCGACGACGTGCGCGGATTCTCAAAAATTGCAGCGATGCAAAACATCATTTACTACAAAGTGAACGGAGCGCAATAGCCCACCACATTTAAAATAATTTGCGATGAAAATTAGCGTAGGAATAGCAGGCGGAGCAGGATACACAGGCGGAGAGTTGCTTCGCATCTTGATGAATCATCCGCACGTCGACATTAAATTTGTGCACAGCACGAGCAACGCCGGTAACAAATTATATGCGGTTCACAGCGATTTATTAGGCGAAACAGAAATGGTGTTCAGTTCTGAATTGCAAAATGTTGACGCTTTGTTTTTATGCTTGCCCCACGGTAAGTCAAAAGATTTTGTGAAAGACAACGCTTTGTCTGCCACTACAAAAATAATCGATCTAAGCACCGATTTTCGCCACAGCTATAAAGATGCCGACCGCGACTTCCAAGGCTTCGTATATGGCCTCCCTGAGCTTCAGAGAGACAAAATAAAAACAGCC
>CANFBW010000049.1 GCA_947444925.1 Flavobacteriales bacterium
AGAAACTGTCTTCATAGTATTATTGGTTAATCGCGAATGATGTAAGAACCGCAGCAGGATCAGAAAGAAAATTGTGCGGAAGAGTTACTTTACTTGCCACCACAGTACCAATTGCAAGATGACTGTTGTTGCCTATTGAGCAATCGTGATCAATCAGCACTCCCGTACTTACAATACTATTTTCCCCAATATATGATCCTGCATTGACTACCGCTTTGGCTAAAACGACTGTGCCCTTACCAATACTGGCACTAGCACTAACGAAGGCTGTGGCGTGCACTATCACAGCAGGACTAAATTTTAATGCAGCATTGTCGTACAATCTTTTGCGATGCATATTATCACCAACTGCAACAACAAAAAAAGTAGTAAAATCTATTTGCTTATGAGACAGCGAGGCGTCATCCAACACTTTATATTGATCAAATATTTTTGAGCCAACAACAATATCGTCAACGCAAAAACCAATCACTTCCCATTTACCTTCACTTAGCACTGCATCCAATACAACTTTTGCATGTCCCCCTGCACCAAGTATTACCAATTTATTTTTCATTGCAGCTCTTTTATGGTATTTCGGTACAAAGATACCATTTGCTTCACATTCTCGGGCCAATTGTAGTGTGCCAAAACCTTTTGACGCCCATACTTACCCATTTGTTCTCTGAGGTCCTTGCTTACAATTAATCTTTCAAGCGCAATGGCCGTTCCTTCTACATCTCTCGGCGAAACAATAATACCTGCTTTTTCTGAGTCAACAACTTCTGAAAGTCCGCCAACTGAAGTTGCCACAACGGGAATTTCACAAGCGAGGGCTTCAACAGCGGCAACACCAAAAGTATCAGAATCCATCGTTGATAAAATTGTAAAAACATCAAAGCTACTCAGCAACGAAATGTATTTTGATTGTTCTGTATTTTGATTGATATAACCGTGAAAAACAACCTTATCACCAAGCCCTAATTCTAACGATAAATTTTGAAGATATTCACGCAAAGGTCCATCTCCCACAATTTCCAATTTCAAATTATCGTGCTTAGCGCAAACCACAGCAAAGGCCCTGATTAAATATTCAACACCATACTTTTCGGTTAGTGTTCGAATGGTTCCAATTACAATATGCTGCTTATTAGTGTCGACGGCCTTAGCCGGAAATTTTTCTAAATCCACCCCAAAAGGAACAACGTGCACATACTTGTCAGTTAGTTTGGCGATCTCTCGTTTCGTGAAAAACGAAAGCACCGTAATTGCATTCGCCTTATTAAGGGAGTATTTCAACAATGCCTTTAACAAAGGATTTTTGGGACTGTCCAATATATCAGAACCCCAACCAGTAATAATCAAGGGATGAAAACCACTGAATGCTGCTAAAAACCCATGACTCGTAGAATGGTGTGCATGAATCAAATCTGGCTTGATTTCTTTAATAAAAGTCCTTACCCTAAATACATTCAATATATAGTCAAATTTAGTTTTGGTATAGCGTTTTATGTAGTGGTATTGAACTCCATCGAATTGCGCACCTCTATCAAAAGTAATCACGTGCAACTCAATTTCACTATGCACCATTAAGCCTCTAATCCATTTCTGAATATGAACACTTACATTTTCACCAAACAAAACGATTTTCATAAAAACGTATTAAAACATTTACTATTTAGAAACAAATGTATTTTTCTTCAAACAAAGCAAAAGCAATATTATTGGCAGCAACACTCCCTCCAACATCAATGATTTATAGGCTTCTGGTCCAGCAGTAATGAAAGTAACAATTTGAGAACACAGCAAAAATGGCAATAAATATTTCAAAAGCTGAAAAAATGAGTTCGTATATCTAAACGGAATCGCTCTCAAATAATATGGAAAAGCCATTAGAACAGCCAAAATCACTGCTCCCAAAATAAGTCCAACGATCCCTAAATTCAAGTACCACGCCGCAGCGTGGTGAATGGTATAAATTTGCCCTTTCACTGCATTTACCGAAGTCGCGTAATAATTATAAATATCGGGCGGCCGATTCGAATAAATGGCTCGAGGCACTACAGAGGTAGCTAAATAAACAAAACTGGACCCATAGGTTATAGGCACCTCTTTATGAATTATTCCATACATCGAAAAATGGGCATAAAAAAGTTCGTTACTAAACAAAAACGAACCGAGTACTTCTTTTCCGACATTTTTTTCTGGAGCAACTTTCTCAACAACTTTCCATTGCATTTCTTTAATTTCTTGTGGATGAGCAAAAGCATTCAATTCACGAGGTATATAAGTAGAACGCAAAAAATCATTCGACAAAAACAGAGCCAAAACAACAATAAAAATTGCGCCCATTCTTTTGTAGTGCATATTTCCAATGTTATTGATGCCAATCAAAATGCAAATAATAAGTCCCGACAAAATTTCCCTCCTATTGCCGAGCAAAGCAATGTACAGCGACGAAATGACGCAGGCCGATAAAATTATGAGCACATCTCTTCTTCTATTAATCGCCTTAATCGAATAAACATCTGATTGCGTTATAGCAAAGGAGAAGGCAATGAAGGGAACAATAACACAGAACTCATTGGCCAATTGGTGAATGGTATAATATTTATTTACCGTTGCTCTGGTTATCAAATAGATTGATTTCTCATGTGAAATCGCGTAAAATATTTCGTCGCGCAAAACATAAAAACTCACTGCAATACAAAACAGCGCAATTAACAAAACCACCAAAGGCTGCAACACCAATTCGTAAGCAACGGCATCCTTCTTTAATTCTTTATTCAATGCCGGCTGAACATATTTTTTCACTGCAAAAATATAAGCGTACTGAAAAACCAACATAAAGAGCACATAATACCCTACAGAAAGAATGTAATCCCTATCAAAATCAACAACAAACAACCTGTCAAACATTTGTATATAATGCAAACCGATAGCCCCCCCCTTAAATCCAAAATACGCATCTAACGGAAAAATGAGCGCTCCCGCCAAAGTAAAATAATACATGAAAAAAGTAATGATGGGCAAGGTGAAATCATGATTTAGCGCCCACATTTTATAAGCGTTGCGCGCAATTAAAAAAGTTGCACTCAGCAATACAACATAGTATAAAATCAAAGTGATCATTTTCGCTGCGGTTTAAATATTTTAATCAAAGACAGATAAGTTAAGAGGCCCAAAGAATTTACTGCTACAGCAAATACAAGTAAGGTATTTACAATCGTAAAACTGTCAAAAATACGAAGAAGCAAAAGCAAGGCCATAAAAACACAAAAAGAAATTAAAATATTTGCACTCACCTTCGCTGTTTCGTAGAAAGCATCAACGATACTTCTAATCACACTAAACACGCTGTAGCCGATGACTCCGAAAAAAATAACGAGCAAATATTTTTCTGACTCCACAGCATTTTCAACACTGAATGCATTTAAAATTTCAGCGCCAAAAAGAAAAACGATACAAAAGGTAAAAACGCCCAAGGCAATAGAAAGCAACAACAACTTCGTGCTTATGCTCTTCAACAGCGCAAAGTTTTTTTCAAACACAATTTTTGAAGCTTCGGGCAACAATATAATGTTCACCGGTGACATCAGCGCAATAATGATATTGAACAGACTTAAACAGAATGCTATATTTCCGGCGATCGTAAGTGAAAAAAAATTGGAAGCAATAAAAGTGGGAACGGCGAAAAACAACCCGAGAACAACATCTCCCGGCATACGCTGAATTCCATAATTCATCAATTTTTTAAAACTACTTTTAAAATCAGACCAGGTCAGGCGCAAAAAGGGAATCCACAGCACGTTCACAGTCAAAAGCAGCAATAAGGTCATTAGGCTCAAATACAAAAAATAATGAAAAATACTGTCGGCCAAAAAATAAGCCAGAAGTGGCAACAATCCAATATTAACAAGTTGCAAAAAACTTGATATTTTGAATTTGAACTTACCCCTGAAATAATTGTACAAACAGGCGTGAACCATTAAACTAAAAACATAAAGCACTACCACCATGCACATCTGCTCATGATCCATGTCGCCGAAAACCATTTTTGAAAAATACGTGCTAAATAAGAATCCCAACAACAAAAAAGCCATAAAAATACCGCTCAGCACCAGCAAAGCGGTATAGTGTATTTCAAGTTGTTTTTTATGACTCTCTATCGACAAAAACTTTGGAAGAGACACGCCCATTCCCACCATCAGCAAAGGCATTAAAAACCCAACCAATCTTTTGTTGATCGTATATTCAGAAAAACCATTGGAATAAAACTTTAAGTTGACCATCTTGAACAGCAAAACACTGATCACCATAATCAAAAACTCAAATCCAAAAGTAATCGCATAATTGTACAAGCGTTCGCGACTCAATGACTGTGCTATGCTTTTTAATCCCATTTACAATTTTGATCTCCCTCTATATAACGCGGTCAATATCAATGATTACTTCGCATAACCCACCGCTCTTACCTCACGGATAACGGTTACTTTAACCTGCCCTGGATAGGTCATGTCGGTTTGAATTTTTTGTGAAATATCGAAAGCCAGTTTTTCAGCATCTTTGTCGCTTACTTTTTCACTTTCAACCACCACTCTCAATTCTCTACCTGCTTGGATAGCGTAAGTTTTTTGAACACCTGCATACGACAGCGCCAAGCTTTCCAACTCGTGAATACGCTTGATGTATGAATCCAATATTTCACGACGAGCACCTGGGCGCGCGCCTGATATTGCGTCACACACCTGAATGATAGGCGACAACATAGAGGTCATTTCAATTTCATCGTGATGCGCACCAATGGCATTGCAAATCTCAGGACGCTCTTTAAATTTAATGGCAATGTTCATCCCCAAAATAGCATGCGGCAATTCCGGATCTTCGTCAGGCACTTTACCTATATCGTGCAGTAAACCTGCTCTCTTCGCCAACTTAGGATCTAAGCCCAATTCAGCTGCCATGATCGCACACATATTGGCCACTTCGCGTGAATGTTGTAATAAATTTTGTCCGTAAGAAGAACGGTATTTCATACGACCCACCATTCTAATCAACTCAGGATGTAAGCCATGGATGCCCAAATCAATGGCGGTGCGTTTTCCGATTTCTATAATTTCTTCTTCTAAACTTTTTTTCACTTTCGACACCACCTCTTCAATACGCGCAGGGTGAATGCGACCGTCGGTCACCAACTGGTGCAAGGCCAAACGCGCCAACTCTCTGCGCACCGGGTCGAAGCAAGATAGAATAATCGCCTCCGGGGTATCGTCCACAATGATCTCAACACCTGTCGCCGCCTCTAAAGCGCGAATATTTCTTCCTTCTCTACCAATGATTCTGCCTTTTATTTCGTCAGACTCAATGTGAAAAACCGACACAGCATTGTCGATGGCTACTTCGGTAGACATGCGCTGAATGGTTTGAATGATTATTTTTTTAGCTTCTTTGTTGGCTGTAATTTTTGCCTCTTCAATGCTCGTTTGGATGAATTCCATGGCATCGGTTTTCGCTTCATTTTTCAAAGCATCCACCAATTGTTCCTTTGCTTTTTCAGCAGTGATACCAGCCATCGCCTCTAACTGATCTACTTGACGTTTGTGCAACTTATCAAGATCTTGGTCTTTTTTAGTGACCAACTCTGTTTGCGCTTTCAACTTTTCGCGGCCTACTTCAACATCTTTCTCCAATTTTTTCAATTCTTGAAACTTAGTGTTGTTGAGTTGTTCGCGCTGAGCGATTTTATTTTCGTTGGCTGCCGCTTTTTGATTTCTTTCGGCAATCACTTTCTCGTGCTCAGCTTTCAATTCCAAAAACTTTTCTTTGGCTTGAAGCATTTTGTCTTTTTTGATTTGCTCGCCTTCTTTCTCGGCATTGTCGAGAATTAATTTGGCTTTTCCAGTGGTGCTTTTGTTTACCACGAACCAGCTCGCTGCTGCTCCTATTGCGAGTCCTATGACTCCTATAACGATTTCAATCATAATTTAACTTTAATTTAAAAAAAATGCACCAATCCAAAGCTCATCAAAGCCTTTGACTGGTGCGACATATATTAATAATTGTTCTACTTGTCCCTTAAATACTCTGAAACAAATTGCTCTAGTTCTTCCAACTTCTCCACTACCGATTCATCCTCAACGACTGGTTTTTTTTCAAGCTTCATCTTTTCTACCACAAATTGCAAGGCACACATCGAGAGCACATCTTGCTTATCTTTCACTGCATAAGCTTGTTCAAATTCCTTTATCTTTTGATCTATCAATTTCGCCGCACTACGCACCAACTCTTCGTCTTCCCATGCAATTGTCATGGGGTATACTCGATTGGCGATATTTACTTTGATAGATAAAGATGTCATCATTAACCATTTGTAAGAGCAATACACTTATCAATTTCACGCACCAACTCATTTATTTTCAACTTCAACTCATTCTTTCCCTGCTCATCTCCGGAAAGACTTTTTGCCAAAGCCAACACTTTACTTTTTTCGATCAATTCGTCGACTTTCTTTTTCGACTGTTTCAATTCCTCTTTGATCTCTTCGTTTTCTTCTTTTACTTTTTTCAATTCTTCTGCACTTCTTTTATTGATGTAAATCAATTTTTCCACCTTTGAATGTAAACTCGCTAAGATCAAAGAAAGATTTTTCGCCATTGTGCATTGTATTGAGAGCCACAAATCTAATCCCAAGAGAGCAATTAAACAAATTATTGGCTGAATATTACATAAGCATCAAACAACCTGTTAGTTATGGAAAACGAAGGTGCTGCACGGCAAAAAAAAATCCCCGCTGTTGGGCGGAGATTTTCAATACATTAAAACCTATTTACATTTTAATCACTTTAGCACTATGAACCACTGCACTGCCATTCGACAGCTGCACTATATATGTACCAGCAGCAAGATTTGAAAAATCAAATTGCAAACGTGTTGCTCCACCACCCAACGTTTCGGTGCGCACTACTTCGCCCACTACATTGTAAACAGCAATACTTTTGATGCCTTGAATGTCATCAAAAACAACGTTGTCAAACACAGGGTTTGGGTAAATGCCCACTTGACGGTGCGCTTCAATAAAGGCTAGGTCGGTGCTCAAGCATGGCGCAAAATTAGTTGTGCTTTGAAATGTTTTAGCAATTGTACTGGCAATTTCAACGCCTACTACAGGCACTATCTGATCGAAAACATCAGTGATGCGCAATTCGGTGTTTCCAATAATACTTATATTGGTTGCATTCACCCAACCATTGTCTGAGCTGCGCAGCATATTTACCCAAGCGCTCGAATAGGTGTCGTAAATCTCTACTTTTTTGATTTTGTTGACATGATGACCAATGATCATCTTTGCATACCATTGGTTTGAACCTTGCGTAGTCACTGTAAGCGGCGCAGTTGACCACGGACAAGCAACTTCATGCCAATCCATTTTTGCTCTGCCAATCACCAAATCGCCGAATATTGCCAAAAAAGCCTGATTGCTTAAATCGATATCGCCCACCAAGCACTCGGGACATTTGTCTACAATCTCAATAATTTGCGTTCCTTTTGTTCCCGCTTTACCAGTAAGTTCAACACAAACACCACAGTAATCAGCAGTGGCATATTGGGTGTTATTCATTGCACCATAATATGGCTTAATGGTACTATTTGGAAAAGTGCAATTGAAAATTTTGGTGGTCGTAGCTGCGTCGTTGGCATCCACATAAAAAGTTCCATCACCTGTAAATACAGTGGCATCGCAGGACTGCGCAATAGTGGCATTCGCCATGAAAACAGCAATAGATAGTAATAGTAATTTTGTTTTCACAAGCGCTTTATTTAGTTACAGTATATTAGTAGTGCAGCTAAAATAATGATTTTCAGTAGAATCCAAAATATTATTTCATTGCAAGCAGTGCGTTTTAAAGCAAACAAAACACACTAATTTTTGAAGCCCTAAATAATCCTCTGTTATTTTGTCAATTGACCATCAATGCTGTAAGTTTGTGGCGAATTTTTTTATGGAAGACAAACACAAACAACTCAGCAAGGTATCCGCAGCAGGATTACTCGTTACCTTAGGAATTATTTTCGGAGACATCGGAACCTCTCCGCTCTATGTAATGAAAGCCATCATGGGCAGCTCAGTCATTGAAGCTGATGTGGTTTTGGGCGGACTGTCTTGTATCTTTTGGACGCTTACCTTACAAACGACCGTTAAATATGTGATGCTTACCTTAAAAGCCGACAACAACGGCGAAGGCGGTATTTTCGCATTGTATACCCTACTCAAGCGAATGAACAAAAAGTGGTTGGTGTACATCGCCATCATTGGCGGCAGTACTTTACTTGCCGACGGCTTTATCACTCCTCCAATCTCTGTCACCTCTGCCATGGAGGGTTTGCGCGTGATCAATCCTTCACTCACACAAAGTGATATCATTCCATATGTAATCGCCATCATCGCCTTTCTTTTTATCATTCAACAATTCGGCACACAGCTCGTAGGCAAGTTTTTCGGTCCGGTGATGCTCTTATGGTTTGCCATGTTAGGCGTGTTGGGTTGCGCTTCTATTTACAATGACATTACTATTTTAAAGGCACTCAATCCCTATTACGCGTACAATTTACTGGTCAATCACCACGAAGGATTTTGGCTACTGGGCGCTGTTTTCCTTTGTACCACCGGGGCAGAAGCACTGTATTCTGACCTCGGCCACTGCGGCAGAGAGAACATTCGCATTTCGTGGTTCTTTGTAAAAACAATGTTGTTACTCAACTATTTCGGACAAGGCGCCGCATTGCTTGAGTTGCAAGGCGCAACACTTGAAAGTGCAAACGTGCATCCTTTTTACTCTTTAATGAATGCTGACTTCTTACCCATCGGCATCATCATCTCTACCGCTGCAGCCATAGTTGCCAGTCAGGCTTTGATCAGCGGGTCTTTCACACTTATCAATGAGGCCATGCGACTGAATCTATGGCCCAAAGTAAAAGTGAAATATCCAACTACAGAGCGCGGTCAATTGTACATTCCTTCTGTCAACTGGATCTTGTGTTTTGGCTGCATTGGCATCGTTCTTTTCTTTGGCGAATCGGCTAAAATGGAAGCTGCTTACGGCTTATCTATCATCGTTACCATGATCATGACCACTATTTTACTGATGAACTTTTTAGTAATGAAGCGCTACCCAGCTTGGTTTATTTACGTACTGATGATTACGTTTCTATTTATTGAAGCGTCTTTCTTGGTGGCCAACCTCATCAAGTTTGAACATGGCGGCTATGTAACCATCATTATGGCCAGCTTGCTCGCAGGCGTGATGCTCATTTGGCTCATCGCACGAAAAATTCAAGACCGCTACCTCGAGTTTACAAAAATGGACAAGTACCTGCCCATTCTTTTGCAACTCAGCAATGACCGCACCATTGAGAAATATGCCACACACTTGGTTTATATGACAGGGGCAGCCAAGAACAACGAAATTGAAGAAAAGGTGATCTATTCCATTTTGCGCAAACACCCTAAAAGAGCCGACATTTATTGGTTTGTGCACATTGACCTCGCCGATGAACCTTTTTGTCGTGAATACAAAGTAACGCAAATCATTCACAACAAAGTGATACGCATCGACTTCAAACTGGGCTTCCGTGAGTTGCCGCGCATCAACACAATGTTCCGTCAAGTAGTGACTTCTTTGGCTGAAAATAAAGAAGTGGATGTGGTGAGTCGCTACGAATCGTTGCACCGCGAAAACATCGCTGGCGACTTCCGCTTCGTAGTGATGAAGAAATTCCTGTCTTACGAAAACGACCTTCCTTTCTTTGAGAAAATTGTGATGGACGCCTACTTCACTTTAAAGCAAGTGAGTTTATCGGAAGAAAAAGCCTTTGGCCTCGACACCAGCAACGTGACTGTAGAAAAAGTACCACTCATCATCAAACAGGTTAAAAACTGCGCTATCACTCGCTTGGATTGATCTGATTACACTTGTTTTGTGAAGTGTTTTGCAAAAATCGTTTTGGCAACTACTGTTGAAATACATATTTTTAAGCAAACCTTAAAACACAGTACATGAAAAAATCTTTACTCTTATTGTCTGCAGCATTTGCAATGCTCGCAGGAAACACCTCAGCTCAATACAGTGCAGCAACTTTGACTGGCCCATGGATCATCAGCAATGGCAGCACGATTCAAAACTATGTGGTATTCGACGGCGTTAGCGCGCTGACCGAAGCGGGTGTACCCGGCGCAACAGGTGGACAAGGATCTTACGCCGTAACGAACACTGTTTCAGGCGCAACGAGTGGCACTATCTTGTACGCTGGATTCACCGTACCTTTTGCAGGCAACCTCACTACTGACTCCACTTTCAGTGGTTTAGTTGGTGGTTCAATCGCCATCACTTTTACAAAAATTAAAGACAAATCAATAATGGCAGGTGCTTACGATGGAACGGTAGTACAAACCTCAGGTGGCAGCGGCAACCAAACTGTAAATTTCACTGTAGACACTAACGGTGACATCGTTTCATCCACCAACTTAACGGGGCCGATTTCTGGAAAATTATTTTACAGCAATGGCAAAGTCACTGGCTTGCTTAAAAGCGGATCAAGTACTCCTTTCAATGAAATCGAAGTAAACTTAACTGGCTACACTGGCAGCAACAGCCTTGCAGGGATTGCCGTGTTGAACGGTTCTGGAATGGCAGGTACTTTCTCATTTACTAAAAGTGCACCAACCAGCGTCGCAGCAACAGAAGGACTAACACTTTCTGTTTATCCAAATCCAAGCAACGACCAAGTAGTTATTGAAAGCAGTGCTTTATCAAACGGAAACTTTAAAATTTTCAATATCGTTGGTGATGAAATTGCCAATGGCGTTTTGAATACGAACAGAACAGTAATAAGCACAAAAGCGCTTCAACTAAGTGCTGGCGTTTACTTCTACAGCATCAGTTCTAAAGGAGAAACGGCAAAACAGGGAAAATTAATTGTTGAATAATTCCATGTTCACAAAACAAAAAAGGCAGCGCTGAGCTGCCTTTTTTGTTTTGTGAACTTTACCTTAATTCAACTTCTCCTTCTTTGATGTGCGAATAATCAAGCGCAACGATTGATCATAAGTAATGTAGTTCCATGCCCAATTTATAAAAATCAACAAACGATTTTTGGTGCCAACGATAGACATTAAATGCACAAACATCCATATCAACCAGGCGAAAAAGCCTTGTGTTTTCATAAAGGGTAAATCCACTACGGCCAAGTTTCTACCAACTGTTGCCATTGAACCTAAGTCTTTATAAGTAAAAGGCTTCAGCTCCTTTCCTTGCGCAATACGCACTAAATTTTGCGCCAAATTCTCGCCCTGCTGCATAGCGACTTGCGCCACCTGTGGGTGTCCGTTCGCGTAGGCCTCTTCAGTCATAAACGCCACGTCGCCCAAAGCGAATATATTGTTACAACCCTCCACTTTGTTGAATCTATCTACCTTAATTCTATTGCCGCGCACCAGCGCTTCGCTCGGAATACCTTTTAAGGTGTTGGCTATGACACCCGCCGCCCATATCAATGTTTTGGTATTGATACTACTGCCATCTTCCATTGAAATATGTTCGCCATCGTAATCCTTTACCCGCGCATTCAACGTGACTTTCACACCCAAAGCATCCAAGTATTTTTTAGACTTTTCTGACGATTTTTCCGACAAATTGGCCAGCAATTTAGGCGATGCCTCTAACAAATGAATTTGCATCTTATCGAATTGCAGTTCCGGAAAATCTTTGGGTAGAATGTGCTTTTTCATCTCGGCCAAAGTACCTGCCACCTCAACACCTGTGGGTCCGCCGCCCACCACCACAATATTCATATAGGCTTGCTGCTCCTGCGCATCTGAAATACTCAATGCGTCTTCATAATTTTGCAAAATTTTATTTCGAATGGCAAGTGCCTCGGCAATACTTTTCATGGGCAATGAATTTGCTGCAATATTGGCATTGCCAAAAAAATTGGTATCGGCACCTATCGCCACCACTAAAAAATCGTAAGAAATATCGCCTATACTAGATTCAACCAATGATTCCTCCTTGTTCACCGCCGTCACTTCAACCAAGCGAATGAACACATTGTCTAATTGTTGAAATACTTTTCTAAATGGAAATGAAATGGCACTCGGTTCGAGGCCGGCCGTTGCCACTTGATAAAACAAAGGTTGAAACTGATGGTAATTGTTTTTGTCTAACAATACTACCTGAAAATCTTGCTTCGCCAGTTTGCGCGCCAACTTCAACCCTCCAAATCCGCCGCCAATGATGACCACTCTCTTTTGCTTACTTTCAGGAATATTGGCTTTCATAGAAACACATTTTAAATAGGTCTTTGAAGGTAAAAAATCGACAGCAGAGTACCTGCTATTTCTGAACTTATTAATGCAAAAAAAGTATCTTCGTTGCTGGCATGAAAAAAATACTTTTACTCTCCGACACGCACAGCTACCTCGATCCACGCATCGACAAGCACATTGCCGATTGTGATGAAGTATGGCACGCCGGAGACATTGGCAATATCGTACTTAGCGACAAGCTCAAAAACAAGAAACCACTCATTGCCGTGTACGGCAATATTGACGACACCATTGTCAGGTCTGAATTCAAACGCGATGCTGTGTTTTTTTGCGAAGAAGTAAAAGTTTTTATCACCCACATAGGTGGCTATCCACCCTATTACACAAGTGCTTTACTAAAACAGATCAAAGAAATAAAACCCCAACTTTTTATTTGCGGACACTCTCACATCCTTAAAGTGATGTACGATCAAAAATTGGCTTGTCTGCATATGAATCCTGGTGCACTCGGCACACATGGTTTTCACAAAGTGCAAACAGCGCTCAAATTTGAAATCGAGAAAGATAAAATTCAAAATCTGCAAATTATTGAACTCGAGCGCTCGATCCCTGGACAAAATACCGACCGACTTTAAATTCACCAAAATCCTTATCACAAGCAACATTACTCTTTAGCGCAGTACCTTTTCTTAGACGGTCAAATTTCTGACATAACACAGCGCAAACGCTCACCACAAAAACGTGAACGCTCAAATAAAGCCTTCCTCTCCCGCAGTGCTAAATTGGTTCCGGGCACCCCATTCCCATAACCTAAAACCCAACTATCATGAAAAAACAAATTCTTCTCTTTTCTTCTTTACTACTTATGTGTATGCATGAGAGTTTTAGTCAAAACCTCGTGAGTCAGCACGGACTGCTCACTACCAGTGGAAGTAAAATCATTGACAAAAACGGAACACCTTTTAGCATCGCTGGCAACAGCTTATTTTGGACCAATTGGGCACCTTCATTTTGCAATGCCGATTTAGTAAACTGGCTCAAAAAGGATTGGAAAACCGGACTGGTTCGAATTGCCATGGGTGTTGAGCCCGCCGGCGCCTACCTTGACAATCCGGCTGCCGAAAAAGCAAAAGTATTCGCAGTGGTTGATGCCTGCATCGCTGCGGGCGTATATGTACTGATTGATTGGCACGATCACACGGCCAACACACACACGGCCCAATCCATCGCGTTTTTTCAAGAAATGGCCGCCAAGTACGGCACCTATCCCAACGTTATGTACGAACTGTTTAATGAACCTTTAGCGATCAATTGGACAAACGACATCAAGCCTTACGCCACGCAAGTCATAGCCGCCATCAGAGCCATTGATCCCGACAACCTCATCATTGTAGGAACCCCTAATTGGTCGCAAGATGTTGATGCTGCTGCTGACAACAGAATTACCGGCTACAGCAATATCGCCTACACCTTACATTTTTACATTCCTATGCACGGACAATGGCTGCGCGACAAGGCTACCTACGCCCTCAACAAAGGCTTGCCGCTCTTCGTTACCGAGTGGGGATTTTGGGAAAACCCTTTAAACATAGGTGAATTTAACGCTTGGCGCGATTTTATGAAAACCAATAATCTGAGCAACGCAAACTGGTCGGTCAATACTAAAAATGAAGTGTCTTCCATATTGAAAGCAGGAGCAAGTTCAAAAGGTGGGTGGACCGACAATCAACTGACTGAGGCTGGAAAAATCGTGCGCGAAATGGTGATCAACTGGTACGGAACACCTGTGGCCTGCGATGTATTTGACGTCACCACAAAAATAGAGTCTGAAAAATACTGTGCGATGTTTGGTGTGCAGGTAGAACCATGCACCGACGCAGCTGGCGGACAAGATGTGGGCTACATCGACGCAAATGATTGGATGACCTACTCGTGCAACGCCTCAGCTGCGGGCAGCTATACTTTCAGCATCCGCGTCGCATCAATGACAGGCGGCGGTAAAATCAACATCAAAAGCGGCGAAACACTTTTAGGTACTTTAGATATTTCAGCTACCAACGGCTGGCAAAATTGGACCACCTTGACCAAAGACATCACTCTGCCCGAAGGAGAACAAGACCTCACCATTGAAGCCAGCTCCGGAGGCTTCAACATCAATTGGATGCAGTGCAGTCCCAAAATACTAACCGCAGTTGAAGTGCAAAACAACAACGCCATTACCTACGCCCCAAACCCATTTCAAAATAACATTCAGTTTAATGGCATCGCAGCAGGAAGCACAATCACAGTGAGCAACACCTTAGGTCAAATACTGATTTCACAACGCAGCAACGACTCACAAATTAACTTTGGAGAACAACTCCATCCTGGTTATTACCTAGTGCAAATCAGCAACGGAGAAAACACAAAATGCTACAAAATCATCAAAGATTAAGTAAGCACAAGCAATAGCTTGTAAATACTGTGCTAACGCCAAATTAGGAACAACATCAAAGAGGAGGTAAAAACTTCGGGGGAAGTAATAAGTTAATGGGCAAAAAGAAAAACAAACTGTACATTTTCGGCCTCTCGAGCTTTTGAATTACTAAACATTGACACCACACCAATTCATACCGATAATGGAATTGTAGGGACCAAAAGATTTTAGGGACATGAGCAGATGAGTGGCATAAATGAGTAGAGACAGACGTATGTTTTTTATGTACGTCTGTCCCCTATTTATTCTATTTATTTCTATTTCCGTCTGTCCCCTATTCCTTATGTACGTCTGTCCCCTATTTTTTGTCCCCTATTTTCCTATTTTCTATTTTTTCTATTTTTGTCCCCTATTTTTATACGCTTAAATGGTCGCCGTCCCCATTTACTTCAGAAAAATGCAATTACACTTCACATTTGCATTTTCACTAAATGATATTGAAGCCAAAAGACATATTCAAGAGTGAATACAACTCAAAAACCGCTAAGGTCACAAATGTTCCAATTAAAATCCCAGCAATAAGCAAGCATATACCCAAAGTATTTTTCTTTTGCCCAAAGGCAATGAGTATAGCAGCCAACATAAACAAATCACCCACTAGAACCAACACTAAACCTGCTGTGTATGCCGCCATAAAAACACCAAACAATAAAAACAGCAATCCAAGTACAAAAAAAGCATATATCAAATCATTTGGTTGTTCCTTCGTCCCAGATTCATCACTTGTATCTCCTACTATTTTAGTCTTAACAACTGATTCAATCGCATTTTTTTCAATCGACGAATGATTGATTTTTGCACGTGTGAAACAATTCGATTTTACAATTGCAACTTCTTCAACACTTACTTTTGCAGAGTCTACAACGAAATCCTGTGCAGACAATACCGTAGTATCTTGTGCCTTTGCAGAAATTTCCGTGTTCAATTTTTCTTTTTGCGCCACATGTTCTATTTTATTTAAATGCGGATACCTCTTTGCCGACAAAAAGGACTTCCCACAAGAACTAAACAATAAGATTGCGATGACAACAGCTGAATACAATTTACTTTTCATAATAATTTAATTTTCAACAAACGTACAGCAAGAAAGATTCACCGAAATATTGATTTTCGCCAATGAGAAAATAAAATAATTAAAAAATGCAAAAACAATGATCGAGCATTATTGGAAGCAGCAAGCACTTTGAAAAGCAAAACACCAAATACATTCCCATTTAACAATTCAATAAGTAATGAAATACCAATTCACGAAAGAAAGAACTAGGTTTGCAGGCAATTGGCAAGGGTCAAAGTGGTGAATTCAAAAACGCAAAATAAAGAACAGTTATTCCTGCTTGGAATGGTTGCAAGTATGTTTTGTTGGGGTCTCAGTTGGGCGTCGGCAAAAGTACTAGGCAGCTACGGAAGTGCCCTTTCCATTTCATTGTACCGCTACAGCACCACCTTCATTTCCTTATTGATCATGCTATTGGTGATGCGCAAAAACCTAAGCATAAAACAAAGCGGACTTAAGGATCTTCTCATTGCCTCAAGCATTCTGGCTCTGTATTTCTACCTATTCTTTAAGGGTTTAGAGGAGGGCTTAGCTGGTGCTGGCGGCGTATTAGTGACAATTTTAAATCCTATCATCTCCTATTTACTAATGCTCGCTATTTCTTGGAAAAAACCAAGCAGGAACGAAGTCTTAGGCTTGTCTATAGGAATTATTGCTGGTCTTATTCTTGTAAAAGTTTGGGATCAGTCTAACAATATATTGAGCGCAGGAAATATTTATTTTTTACTGGCATCCATCTCATGGGCAGTACTCAGCGTATTTACAAGTAAATTCTCAAAACATGGATCCCCATTGGTGTATAGCTTTTGGATGTACGGCATTTGCTGTTGCATAACTCTTCTGTTTACCTCTTCTATTGAAAACGCAAGTGTACTTGAGAAAGCCGATGCACTATTTTGGGGGAATTTATTTTTTAGCGCAACCATAACAACAGCCATGGCCACCACTTTTTATTTTGTAGCAACTTCAAAATTAGGCGCGAGCAAGGCCAGTAGCTTTATTTTTTTGGTGCCTTTTACCGCTTCAATGGGATCGTGGTTTTTCTTAGGCGAGGTGCCGCAGACACATACCATTGTTGGCGGAATCTTGGGTATTGTAGCCGTATATATCCTCAACCGAAAACAACATTAACACATACTCTTTAGCAACATAACGAACGCCTATCACTATAATGCAACAAAATAAGAGAATTAAGGTAAAACGTCATATTGTTAATTATTGATTATGAAAATCAACACAGTGAAAACACTTGCATTTTTACTCATTCTGCTTGGCAGTCAGTTGTTCGCGCAGAATTACAGCATTAAGCAATACCGAGTTAAAGAGGGCTTGAGCTCAAATTTCGTAGAATGCATCGGTCAGGATTCTACTGGATTTATGTGGATAGGAGCTAAAAATGGCCTGAATCGATTCGACGGCAAAGCCTTTCACAAAGGTAGAATTGAGGGCATCGACAAAACATTCATTTATGGCAAAAGTGTTTTTGCCTTGCATCGCGATAAAGCTGGAAATTTTTGGGCTGGCACTGATGCACTTGGCCTCGTGAAGTACAACTATGCCAAAGACATATTTGAGCAAATCCCCATTTTTAAAGACCCACAACTAAAAATAGAGCGAAAAACTGTTCTTCGCATTGATGAAGATAAAAATGGAGACCTATGGATACTCACCCACTTTAGCATTGGCAAATATGTGGTGAAAGAAAAAAAGATGATTTGGTTTTCTGAATTCAGAAAAGCAGGACACAATGATGTTTCATCAGCGAATTCCATTGCAATCACCAGCGACAATAAAAAATGGGTGAGCTTTTACGAAGAACAAGGCCTGACCGTGTTCAATGAAAAACTAAACATATTTGAATCCTTCCCCATTGTAGTGAACGGCACGGAGCCAAATTTAAACATCAAATCCATTAAGCAAATCAATGCCACTACTTTACTCTTGGGCTGCGAAGGACAAGGTCTAATTGCGCTCGACATCAACAGCCACCAAGGCACCGTGTTGAAAGGTGAAGAGGACGGTCAAAATTCACTAAATACAGATGTAGTATTTAGTTTGCTAAAAAAATCAGCCGACATTTATTTAATAGGAACCATCAACGGTGGACTGCATGAATTCAACTTTAAAACAAAGTCCTTCACGGCCATTCAATTGCTATCTGACAAAATAAAAAGCACCGCCGTTTCATCTGGATTTTTATTCAAAGACAACGAAGAAAATGTTTGGGTAGGCACTCACAGCGAGGGATTGTTTATCATCAAAAAAAATCCAAATGGCATCACTACTGTTTCAAACGAATCTTTGTCGGGTGCTGAATTTTGTCAAAGACCCGTATCTGCATTTTTTAGAGACAGCAAAGGTAAGTTTTGGGTAACTGTTGACGGCTGCGGCGTAAGTGTTTTAAACCCTCAAACCAATGCTTGGAAACATTACAGTGAAACAGATGGATTGACAAGCATGGCAGTGTTGTCAATGATTGAACTTCCCGACGAAACCATTTGGATGTCTACATGGGGCGGTGGCGTTAATGTTTACAATCCAAAAACAGATCGTTTTACCGCTTTCTCCCCAAGTGTTCCAGGCACCGTAACAAGCTATAATGTGAAATACTTGTTGTTTGACGGAAAGTACGTTTGGATTGGAACACATGGAGATGGATTAAATATGTACGACTGGGAGACCAAAGAATTCATCACTTCCACCACTGCACGCAAAGGGCCTTTTAACCTCAAAGAAGCCCTACCAATCAGCCATCTTTACAAAGATTCAAAAAACTATTTATGGATTTCCACATCCAATGGTTTGTACATGTACGACAAAAGAAAAATGCATACTTTTCTTTTAGATCCCGCTAAAAAGAATTCCATTATTTCTAATTACGTTGGCAGTGTTTGTGAAGACAGCAAAGGCAATTTATGGGCAGGCACCATGGAAGGACTGTGTTTGTACAACTACTCCAGTCGATCTTTTGTCGCAACAAAACAACCACTGTTACAAGGAACAATAAAATCAATGATTTCTGATGAAGATGGCTATTTATGGATTTCCGTTGACAGTAAAATAGTAAAATACGACAGTGAAAAAGACAGCGTGATGAGCTTACTAGAGGTCGACGCTGTTGAGCTTCCGCCCTACTTTGAGCGCGCAGGCTTCGCCGATGAAAATGGTGATTTGTATTTCGGCCACGCTTTTGGCTACACAAAAATAAACCCCGCAGAAGTGCGAACGGATCTGTCGGGCTTGAAAATTTTGCTAAGCACACTGCGCATCAACAATGTGCGTATTGATCCTTATTTGGCGCAAAACCCAACCTTGGGCACGCAACTGTCGATGACAAGCGCTATCGTATTAGAGCCAGAACAAAACAATATATCCATCGACTTTGTCATGCTAGATCCCACCAATAAAGGAGAATATTTATACTCGTACATGCTCGAAGGCTTTGATGACAAATGGCAAGAAGCTGGCGATCAAAATAGAGCTGTGTACACCAACCTATCACCAGGAAAATACTCTTTTAGAGTAAAAGCCAGGAATGTCATTGGTCAAGAAGTTGCAAGCTCTAAAGCGCTGGAAATCGAGATTCTTCCTGCATGGTGGCAGGCCCTTTGGTTTAAAATCACCATGATTTGCTGTATTTTGCTTCTATTTTTTGGCATTATTGAGTGGAGAGTGAAGGCCTACAAAAAGCAAATTCGATTGAAAGCAAGTGAAGTAGCGACGAATGAGCAATCCTTTTAAGCGCTAAAAACTTCATCAAAATTCATTAAGAATACAGCGCTATAAACTTTGTCATTGATGGGGAGCTATTGGTTTCCATTATTCGCACTAAATAATGTCCATTTTTTTCATCAAGAACGAAGCATTCATCGTTTTGCAAAAACCCAATTTCAATTTGTAGTCAAATATCAATTCATTGTTTTCAATTTCGATTTCAAAACACAAATTCCGAAGGTGCTGCGGATATTCTTCCTCCATTGATGACAACGCCAAATCATGTGTTGCAATAATACCAGAACCGCGCAAAAGCAGAATTTTCTTGATTAGACCTACAGAGCCAAAATGTTGGTCTTTTGAATTTGTTCCCTTCAATATTTCATCCAACAAAAAAAATATAGCGCTGTTGTTTTGGTACATTTTAATCAATCGTTCTAGCCGTTTTAATTCAGCATAAAAAAATGATTCGTTCTCTTGAAGAGAGTCACTAGTTCTTAAACTTGTGAAAAGCTGCATGGGCGTAAAGCTCAATCGATCAGCACACACCACCGCTCCTATTCTACCGAGAACAACATTCACTCCTACCGTCCGCAAAAAAGTACTTTTACCAGCCATGTTGGCGCCAGTAAGCAAATCGATTTTTGCAGCACCTTCAATATGGTAATTGTTTTTCACAAGCTTACTCTTGTTTACTAATGGATGGCCGATACCTTCAGCACTAAATACCAAGGCGCCACTGAGAATTTCGGGATAAACATAATTTGGATTCGCCTTTGAAAATAGAGCAATACTAATGAGCGCATCAAATTCACTGATGGCTTGAATCCACTGCGACAATTTATCTTTATTGACCGCCTTCCAACGTTCAATTTTGTAGGCCGTGTTGAGATCCCATAGTGAAAATCCATTCAAAGCAATAGCCATCAATACATTAAGGCGGGCATCGAGCAAATCCAAATAACTTTTTAATTTTCCTAGGGTTTGCGTTGCCTTGTTTTGATTTGCATCTACAGCAAAATCACGTTGTAGATTTTGCAATAAAGGGGAAGTAAATTTTTGCGATTCTATTAATCGAATAGTATCGAGGTATTTGTCAATTAAAGAAAACTTTTTGCTCAATGTGTTGTGCATTGCATTGATTCGCGCCGTGTAAAAAACAGTAATAAACAGTTGCGTAAAAACAACCAACCAAAACATACCAAAACCAATTACATGAAATACACCCAGCAATGCAAAAGAAATTGAAAAAACCGGACCAACTATTCTTAGCACTTTTACCAAGCCTAAATTGAAAGATGTTTTTGCACTTAACCAAGTGGTGATGATTTCGACGGTGCCATTTTTCTCAGAGCTGCCTTTGCCGTGTGCTAAAAAATCATGGCACCACGTTTCCATTGACGCCAGTTCTTTTACAGCTTCCTGCCGCGCACAAATCACCTCTTTGTCTAACGGCGGATGGTTGAGTGTTTTTCCTAAAATCTCAGCACCTGAATAAGTGCAGGTTCTATTCAACAATTGATAGATCGATTTCATTCCAAAAACATCTAAATCCTTGGCATAAGCGTGGTCATCTTCAATAAATCGTGCGCCCGTTTCTATCGTGCTTAAATCCCCGTTTACCAACAATATTTCGTGGCTGTGAATATCAATGTGGTTGTTGTAAAAAAGAATTTTGTTGTTGACTCGACCTTCATTGCGCGCCACCAAAAGAAAAATCACTACCGCAGAAAAAATGGTAACCGCCATAAGTGCACTATTGCCAAATTCCGTGTAAATCAATAGCGACAATGCGGCAACAAAAGTGAGCAACCTAACTACAAAAATGTTTCGCAATTGCTTTTTACAGTGCTTTATTTTTGTTTCAAACACTGCGATTTGCGCAAGGTGAAACTTTAAATTTTCAGTCATAATTTTTGTTCGAATAAGCAAAGGCTATAAAATCGCCCGCGGGAAAAAGACTTCCATCAATGGCAGAGCAATGCGCCGTTTGCCCTATTGCTAAAGTATGCCTTGAATGATTTTCTCTACAGTTACACCATCGGCTTCGGCTTTGTAATTGCGCGAAATACGGTGGCGTAAAATAGGAATGGCAACAGCTTTAACATCTTCAATGTCTGGCGAATATTTTCCACGCAGCGCAGCATGCACTTTAGCACCAATGATCAAGTATTGTGAGGCACGCGGACCAGCGCCCCAATACAAATATTTTTTCACATCGTCTGTCGCCTCATCAGCATCCTTTCTGGTTTTGCGCACCAACTTAACAGCATATTCGTAAACATTGTCGGCCACAGGCACCTTTTTCAAAAGCTGTTGGTAAAACAAAATTTCTTCACTGCTTAACACTGGCTCAATCTGTGAAGATGCATCAGACGTTGTTCTTTTCACAACATCGATCTCCTCCTGATAGGAAGGATAGTCTATCCAAATATTGAACATAAATCGGTCGAGTTGTGCCTCAGGCAAAGGATAAGTACCTTCTTGCTCTATCGGGTTTTGCGTGGCCAACACAAAAAATGGCTTAGGCAATTCATAGGCTCTACCAGAATTGGTGACCGTTTTTTCTTGCATCGCTTCAAGCAATGCAGCCTGTGTTTTAGGAGGTGTCCTATTGATTTCGTCGGCCAAAATAATGTTGGCAAAAATAGGACCTTGCACAAATTTAAAATGCCTTGTTTCATCCAACACTTCTGCACCAACAATGTCTGAAGGCATAAGATCGGGCGTAAATTGAATGCGGTTGAAAGTCAAGCCCAAAGCCTTGGCTATAGAATTCACCAAAAGAGTTTTCGCCAATCCTGGAACTCCCACCAGCAGCACGTGACCATTGCTAAAGATAGAAATCACCACCAAACGCACAGCATCACTTTGGCCAACTATGACCTTTCCTATTTCTTTCTCTAAGCGCGCTGTAACTTCCTTGAGAGAGTCGAGGGCTTGTACATCAGAATCAAATTTTTTCATAGGATTATTTTTTATCGTTCAGCCACATTTTACTTTGAGAACATTCCGAATACGTATCACCTACGCGCGTATAGGTGTTTTGCACATTTTTTTTAACCCATTTCTGCAACACTGTTTTTTGTTTTTCGTTCAGGGCAGCGCCTTTGATTTGTTCAAAATCTTCCGATAAGCTGGCAGTGTGTGCCTCTACGTAGGATACCAATTTCAAAATACGATAAATTTGTTTTCCTGTAGGATCAGCAATCAAAGTAGGTTTTGTCGACTCTCCAGGTTTGAGTGC
>CANFBW010000050.1 GCA_947444925.1 Flavobacteriales bacterium
AGTCAGCGATGCCAATGGTTGCGTTGACAGCGCCGTAGCGTCGATCACTGAGCCATTGGCGTTGAGTTTGTTGTTGAGTGCATCAACACAACCTACTTGTGTTGGTATTTGCAATGCTAGTGCAGAGGTGACGCCTTCTGGCGGAACAGCGCCCTATACCTACAATTGGTACACTTCGGGAAGTCAAGTGGTGGATAGCGCAGTGAATGTATGTGCAGGAAATCATTTTGTTGAAGTCACGGATGCTCAGTTTTGCATAGATACATTAGCTGTTGTTATTACTGCCCCTGTGGTGGTGGTGGCAACCATGATAGATTCTACAATGAATACTTGTTTTGGTATTTGCTCGGGCGATGCTACCGTTTCTGCAGTTGGCGGTTTATTGCCATATACTTACAATTGGTACAATGCGGGTAATCAAAACGGTCCTGTTGGTGCAAATTTGTGCTCAGGCTTGCAAGGCGTTGAAGTGAAAGACAGTAATGGTTGTTTAGATACAGCAATGGTTACGATCACATCTCCTTCTGCCATTGTTGCAACCATCATCGATTCTACTAATATTTTGTGTAATGGTGTTTGCATAGGTACTGCCACTGTTGATGCTGCTGGAGGCGTGGGTCCGTACGGCTATATTTGGTATGACATTGCGGGCGCTCCAACGACTATTTTGGTAGACAGTTTGTGCGCAGGCACTTACCATGCGCAAATTACCGATGCCAGTGGTTGTTTTGATACGGTTGCCGTTAACATTACGCAACCATTAGTACTTAACGCTGTGATTGTGAAAACCAATATAGCATGTAACGCGCTGTGCAACGCTACTATGTCAGCCTTGCCTACTTCAGGCGGAAAGGCTCCCTATACTTACAATTGGTTCGACGATGCAGCACAAAGTACAATTGGTATTGGCAATCTTTGCGCCGTCACGCGAAATGTTGAAGTAACCGATGCCAATGGTTGTATTGATACTGCTACTGCAACGATCTCACAACCCTTGCCGCTAACGGCAGCGGTGATTGATTCAACGCCTCCGCGTTGTGTTGGCGTGTGTGATGCCAGTGTGAAAATTGCAGCAGCAGGCGGCGTTGCGCCGTACTCGTACAATTGGTATACTGCTGGAAATCAAATTGTAGACAGCGCTGTCAATATGTGCGCCGGCAACCACGCTGTTGAAATAACTGACGCTAACAGTTGTGTGGATACCGTTTATCTTGTTATTGCTCCAGCTCCAGCCTTAGTTGCCACTATCGTAGATTCTACTAATATTTCTTGTTTCGGGGTATGCGATGGAAGTGCCACGGTAGGAGGTGCTGGAGGCTTGGCTCCTTACACCTACAAATGGTATAGTTTAGGCAACGACGACAGCACTGTTGTATTGAATCTTTGCGCAGGTATTTACGGGGTTGAAATTACTGATGCAAAGGGTTGTGTCGATTCAGTAGACGCTCACGTTATGACACCACTTGCGCTGAGCATTATCAAAACAAGCACGAATTCAGTTTGTAACAACGATTGCAGCGGAACCGCTATTGTTATTCCGTCAGGCGGCACTGCACCATACGCGCATTTGTGGAGCAATGGTTCAACATCTTCCATTTTGGTGGGGTTGTGCGCAGGAACATATATTGATTCAATCAGTGACGCGAACGGCTGTTATTTGATTGATTCGGTAATCATTAGTGATCCTGTAGTGGTGCAAACCAACGCTGTGGCGCAAAATGTTTCTTGTCCGGGAATGAGCAACGGCTTGGCTTACGCCACACCTTCGGGAGGAACAGGTCCTTTTACTTTTTCGTGGGACAATGGAAGCACCAACGACAGTTTGATCAATATGGCAGCAGGGGTTTACACGGTGATTGTCACCGATAGTGTTGGCTGTGCCGACACCTCCACGGTTTCTATCACTACGCCTCCGGCTTTGGCTTTAACGATGTCGCACATTGATGCGATATGCATCTGCAATGGCGAAGCCACTGTGGCTGTAGCGGGAGGAACATTGCCATATACTTATTTATGGAACGATGCTGCAGCGCAAGATTCAGCGCATGCTGTTGCCCTTTGTGCAGGAAATTATGAAGTTGCTGTGCAAGATTCTTTAGGTTGCAGAGATACGCTTGCGGTAACAGTGATCAACACCTCTACTTTAGATGGTTTGGTGGTAAGTACAACACCGACCTCTTGTTTCTCTGCATGCGACGGCGCAGGAACCATTCGTGCTACAGGAGGTGATAAGCCTTATACTTATTTATGGAACGATATTGCCGTCACAACAGATACCACTGCAACAAATTTGTGTGGCATCAATTATTCTGTTAAAGTAACCGATAGCAACAGTTGTGTATTCATCATCTCAGTGCCTATTTTGTCGCCACCTGCAGTGAGCGGAACGCCGGCGGTCATCATGCCATTGTGCTTTGGCGATTGCAATGGCACAGCGACGGTTGTTCCAAGCGGAGGAAATGGTGCGCCATACACCCACAGTTGGGATACGGTTTCGAGCAATGATTCAATTTTTAATCTTTGTGCGGGAACATACAACGACACCATTACAGATGTCAATGGGTGCATTGGTATAGTACCCGTGGCGGTGGCGCAGCCTCCTGTGTTGAAAGCAACGCCGCTGAAAACAAATGTAACTTGTAATGGCGCCGGAAATGGAACAGCTGATGCCAATGTTTCAGGTGGTACAGCGCCGTACAAATATTTGTGGGACAATGTGGCCGCCGATACTACTGCTACACTTACAGCTTTGGTTCCTGGAACTTATCGTGTAACGGTGACCGATGCCAATGCTTGCAGCACCTTGGATTCAGTGGTCATCACCGAGCCATTGCCTTTGACTTCTTTCATTGTGGACTCTACCATGGTAAATTGTAATTGTGTTGGAACAAGTAAGGTGCGCGCTAGCGGTGGTACTTTGCCATATAGTTTTTTGTGGAACGATTTAGGCGCACAAAGCGACTCGCTGGCGACTGGTTTGTGCGCTGGTATCTATAGCGTAATTGTTACTGACGCTAACGCTTGTACAAGTTCTTCAACGGTGCACATAAAAGATATCTCTGGTTTCTCTGCATCAATTACTGGAATTGTGAATTTAACGTGTAATGCGGTGTGTATTGGCGAGGCCAACATTAGTGCGATTGGTGGTACTTTGCCATACAGTTTTGTTTGGAATGATCCTGCCGCACAAACCGATTCTACTGCTAAATTGCTTTGCGCCGGAAACTATACTGGTATTGTAACGGATGCAGCTGGGTGTAAATTTATATTGCCAACCACTATTACTGAACCCCCTGCCATTAGTATTGCTATGACGACCACAGATGTTGTTTGTGCGGGCTTGTGCAATGGAACTTTGACTGCCCTCGCGAGTGGTGGAACAGGAAGCACATTCAAGTATTTGTACAACGATCCGTTGAACCAAAATACTGCGTTCGCTGATAGTCTTTGTCCTGGTACCTACATCTTAGTGGTAACCGATTCGGTGGGCTGTACCAAAACAGCGTTGTATCCAATTGTTGAACCTTTCCCATTGACTGCTTTTGTTGCTACTGCTGTCGATGTGAGCTGCTTCAGCAAGTGCGACGGCAGCATCAACTCTGTGGGTGTGGGTGGAACTGCTCCGTATACGTATTCTTGGAGTTCGGGTCCTATCACAAAAGATATTTCAAGCCTTTGTGCGAACAGCTATACCATCACGGTAACCGACGCAAATGGTTGCATCGACGATTCAACACAAACCATTACGGAACCAAGTATTTTGCTTGCCAGCATTATCGACAGCACAAAAATAACTTGTAATTCTTTTTGCGACGGAAAAGCTACAGCACTAGGAATTGGCGGTACTGCGCCTTATACTTATTCATGGTATGATGCGCCAGGATTAGAAACGGTTGATTCAGCTAAAAATTTATGTGCCCAAATTTACCATTCTCAAATTACCGATGCACACGGATGTAAGGCTACTGCGCAAGTAAGTTTTGTTGCTCCGCCAGTATTGAATGTGGTTCAATTGTCCAAAACACCAGTGCGTTGCTTTAATGAGTGCAATGGCGGGGCAGTTGTGTTGGCTTCGGGTGGCACTGGTATATTGAAATACGCGTGGACTGGTTTGCAAACGATTCCAAATCCAAGTGATTTGTGTGCTGGAATCAATACCGTGACAGTGACTGACTCGAACAATTGTACTAAAACTTTAGGCGTCAATATTGTTCAGCCTGGTGCACTGACCCTTCAGTTGCTTGACACAGTGCATTTGAAGTGTAGCAATATCTGCGATGGAAGCATTAGAGCTTTGCCAAATGGCGGAAATGGCGGTTGGACTTACCTATGGGATGATCCCAATGCGCAAACCGACTCTATTGCCGACGCACTGTGCGCGGGAACAGTCAATGTTGTAGTAATAGATAAAAAAGGCTGTCAAACATCAGCTGGTGCTGACATCAATACAGCAAATGCATTTAATGCTTCGATTGTAGCAACGAGTCCTTTGTGCTTCGGTGATTGTAATGGCTCATTGAAATTGAAAGCCAGTGGCGGTGTTGCTCCGTATTTTATTACTTGGTCAGGACCAGGCATTGCTCCAGGAACAACGTCGACTAAAGTTTCTAATTTGTGTAAAGGAAATTACTTTGCTACCGTGACTGACAATTCGGCGTCCGGCTGTCCGATGCCTGTAAACAAGTTTTTAAGTCAACCTGATTTATTGGTATTAAGTATTAGCGACAGCACAAATGTGCTGTGTCATGGAGAGTGCAGTGCTTCGGCCACTGTAACGCCGCAAGGAGGAACTGCTCCTTATACCTATTTGTGGAACGATCCAGCGGCAAAAACGATTGATGTAGCGGATAATTTGTGCAAGGGTAAATTTACGGTCATGGTAACCGACGCCAACGCTTGTAAAAAATCTATAGGCGTAAATCTCACTGAACCACCGGCATTGGCATCAATGAATACGACCACTCCGGCTTTGTGTACCAATACGAATGAAGGTACAATTGATGAAACCGTAGTCGGCGGTGTATTGCCGTACAATTTTGCTTGGACGGGCCCCAATGCCTACACTGGAAATTCAGAAGATGAGGCAACGCTCTTCCCTGGAAAATATTATTTAACGATCACCGACGACAACCTTTGTACTTTGCTCGATTCGGCATTGGTGGGTGCTGTTACTTTTATTGATGCCAATGCCGGTGTTGACGATACCATTTGTAGAGGGGATAGTGTTCATCTTGTTGGCGCGGGCGGCGTAACTTATGCTTGGACCAACGGACCAGCCACCGCCAACTATGACTTAAAACCACAGAATACCGCGGTGTATACATTGACTGTTACAAGTGCAGGTTGTACCGATCAAGATGCCGTGAAAGTGACGGTGAATGATCAACCTGTAGCCGATATTTTCTCTTCAAAAAACATTATCATAGAGGGCAGTTCACAAGTGTTAAATGGTTCAGGCGCTGGTACTGGAGGAACTTACGACTGGTTGCCACCGATCAGTCTCGACGATCCGACGCTGCAAAACCCAACGGCAACGCCAGCAACTACTACGAAATATATATTGACCGTGACGACAGCCGCGGGCTGTAGCGATACTACTTCGCGCGTTTTGAAAGTGGCAAAAGGTATTGTGTTCCCCGATGGTATTACACCAAATGGGGATGGTAAAAATGAAACCTGGGTAATTGATTTAATTGATCAGTTTCCACAATGTAAAGTGGAGATTTTCAACAGATGGGGACAGCAGGTATTTCAATCTGTAGGGTATACTACTGCATGGGATGGTTTGTTCAACCATGTTCCGCTGCCTGTTGGAACGTACTATTATATAATTGATTTGGGTCCGGGAATTGCGAAATACACCGGTCCGATAACCTTGATGAGATGATGAAGGCCGTATTTAAAATAGTAGTGGTATTGATGGTGTTGTTCTCTACAGCGAGGGCGCAGCAGTTGCCCTTGTATTCGCAATACATGATGAATCGCTTTTTGATCAATCCGGCTGTTGCGGGAACCGAAGATCATTTTATGGTGGCCACCAACAACCGCTATCAATGGGCTGGTATTACCGATGCGCCGAGAACACATATATTGAGTGTTCATGGACCACACAGCACTAAACCAGTTGGTTTTGGAGGGGCAATATTTTCTGATGTAACCGGACCAACTTCGCGCACAGGCGCTTATTTTACATATGCCTACCATTTCAATATTACCGATAAAAGCAAATTGTCACTGGGCTTGTCGGGAGGTTTGTTGCAATTCAAAGTGGATGGTACGCAAATCACTTTGAAGGAAGCGGGTGACTTTGCCATCACGAATGCTGTGCAATCGGCATTGATTCCTGACTTTGGATTTGGCGCCTATTACTATACCGACAAATCTTATGTGGGTATTTCGGTGCCGCAATTTATTCAAAACAAAATTGAGTTTTTCAATACTTCAACTCAGTCTTTGAGTCGCTTGACTTCCCATTACTTCATCAATGCAGGTCACCGTTTTCAGGTCAGTCAAGATATTGAAGTGGAGCCTTCGGTATTGTTGAAATGGGCTTATCCAACAATTCCGCAAATCGACTTTGGCGCAAAAGTGATTTATCAAGAATTTTTGTGGGCTGGCGTTGCTTTTCGCACGCAAGACGCTTTTTCATTCATGTTGGGCTATAAAACCAAAAATGACAAATTGTTGTTCGGCTATTCCTACGATCAACCTTTGACCAACATTAGCAAGTATTCTTTTGGAACACACGAGATCATGGTGTCGGCGCGTTTCACCAGCATTCGCTCCAAAGCGAGATACAGCAAAGTAACGACGAAGGCAGACGTTGCCGAATCAGAATTCAGCAAAGAAGACCACTCGATTGTTAACGTCGAATTACAGCGCAGCAAGCGCATTGCAGCGCTCGTTCAAAAAGACAAGGACATGCGTGCTAAGGTGCGCAATTTGAGAACTCAGGCCGAGGCTTTGGGCTTGAATCCGGGCGATGCTAAATTTGAAGATGCAAAAGAGTATTTGCAGGGTATTGAAGATATTAAAAACATCTATTTAGAAAAACAGCATTTAGAAAACCAACATTGATCCTCCTGCAGGAACGCTGTTAAAATTCCGAACACTCAAAATAGCGCTGAATAAAAGTTTAGAACGCAGTTTGGTACTGTCGAAAATCTGTGTTTAAAAGTGTTTTAATGATGTCTGCGGGCAATTCAGGACTAATGATGAGTCAATTATCAATTATATCACGGATCATCGCACTAAATAAAAGGGATGTTAATTTCCTTCGCTCATCCAAGCATTCGGTGAATGTTTCAAGCGTGCAGAAGCCAAACCTTTCAATGCGTCAAGCTTGTTGTTATAGCTGCCATAAGTAACACGAATCAATGCATTTGGTGTTTTCGGAAGAATTTCTGCAGCAAAGCCTATTGCTTTTAATTCGGCTAAGAAAAGCGCAGCGTTTTGTTCTTCTGCGAAACAGCCAGCGATCACATGGTAGTGGTTTTCTGCGAGTGTTGTTGTTTTTTCGCTGGGCAATTCTTTGACTACCGAAGTGCTCAATTCCATCTTCGGCTCCGTTAATTTTTCAGTATAAATTTTGAGTACTTCTTCTTTGTTGAAGAAATCTTCAGGACGCATTATAGTGATGGTCACATCCGGATCGGCAGGCAATGCAGGTAGCGCTTGTTCGCTAGTTGACCAAGTGAATGGATTCCAATTCAATTCAGTTGAAGCGTTATGCGGTAAATTCATTGCAAAAAACAGGGCAGTGGCGGCAATTGGCGCGGCTATGACTGCGGCCACTTTCATCCATGTACTGGTGTTTTTTGCCGAAGGAATTGTGCTGTCAATGATTTGTCGACTGATTTTTTCTTTGATGCTTCCGCGCTGCGTTGCAGCAACGTGTATGGCTTGCATACCAAAAGCTTCGGCAAGATAATTCACTGAAAAATCTTGGTGAAAGGCTATACTGTTGTCTTTTGATTTTTTGAATTTCCCTATTTCGTTGAGCGTGATTTCTTGTCCTTTTTGCAAACGCGAATTCCAACTTTTTACCAAAGCATCAACAGCGGCTGAAGCCTCGTTATACGGCACTTGTTTTTGTGTTGAAAGTGCCGTAGCCAAAAGTCCATCGTTCATCTGAAGATGGCTGTTGAAGACTAATTTTTTATAAGGCGGATAAAAAGTGTTTTTGTTGCTGTCAAGGTGAGCCGCTACTCTGTTGCCTACCAATCCGCCAAAACCAGGAATAATCACACAGTTGTGCGCATACAACAGTTCGGCGATGACAGAGGGAATATGTAGTTCGGCTACGTTCATTTCAATGCTAAAATACTAAGATATGCTAAGAGAGCAAAGGCTTTTGGTAAAAAAATGAGGGGAATTTCGCAGTGGTGCAGAGTAGCAGCTTATTGCATTTTGCGCAACACAAAATTTTGTCCGAGATATACGCGTCGCACCTGTTCGTCGGCAGCGAGCTCTTCAGCAGTGCCGGTTTTTAATATTTTACCTTCAAACAAAAGGTAGGCGCGGTTGGTGATGTGCAGTGTTTCTTGCACGTTGTGATCGGTAATGAGGATGCCGATGTTTTTGTCTTTCAATCGATTTACAATGCCTTGAATGTCTTCAACAGCAATTGGATCAACGCCTGCAAAGGGTTCGTCGAGCAAAATAAATTTGGGTTCAACAGTCAAGCAACGCGCGATTTCGGTGCGTCGTTTTTCTCCACCCGACAGCACTTCGCCTTTGTTTTTGCGCACTTTTTGCAAACCAAATTCATCCAATAGTGTTTCTAGTTTAAATTGCTGTTCCTTCTTCGTGAGCTTAGTCATTTCAAGGATGGCGAGTATGTTGTCTTCAACAGTCATTTTGCGAAAAACAGATACTTCTTGTGGCAAATAACCAATGCCCATTTGCGCCCTTTTGTACATGGGCAGCTTGGTGATGTTGAGGTCGTCGAGAAAAACATCACCCTTGTCGGGTTGAATAAATCCAACAATCATATAAAAAGAAGTGGTTTTTCCGGCGCCATTCGGCCCAAGTAAACCCACGATTTCACCCTGCTTCACCTCCACCGAAACGTCGTTTACCACGGTGCGGCCTCTGTAGGTTTTTATTAAATGACGGGTGGATAAGATCATGTTTTAGGCTTCTTTTGCTTTTTTCCTTTGAATCATTGCAGAAAGAAAGATACTGATTTCATACAAGATAATAAGCGGTATGCTGACTACGATTTGACTAAAAACATCGGGAGGCGTGATGATGGCTGCAATGATCAATATAACGACAATGGCGTGCTTTCTAAATTTGCGTAGAAATTGAGGCGTG
This sequence comes from Flavobacteriales bacterium, assembly GCA_947444925.1. GTDB lineage: Bacteria > Bacteroidota > Bacteroidia > Flavobacteriales_C > JAHEZL01. The sequence goes on from CANFBW010000050.1 coordinate 9,319, forward strand.
ATGATGCCGAAGCTCGATAGAAGATACATGATGACGGGCAGTTCAAACGCGAGTCCTGTTGCCAAAGTAGTAGTGGCGAGCACGCCCATGTAGGAGTTTAGGGTGGGCATTTTCTTTACCATTTCGTGGGCCGAAAAGGTGCCTAAGAAACTGATGGACAGCGGACTGATTACGTAGTAGCCGAACAACACGCCAGAAAGAAAAAGCACAGAAGTCCAAAACACAAAGCCTTTTGCTTTGCCTGCTTCTTTTTTGTGCAGCGCTGGGCGAATGAACTTCCATATTTCCCAAAACAAGAAAGGCGATGCTACAATGCAACCGAAAATTAGCGACACCATCATCACTGCTGAAAAGTCACCTCCCATTTCAATAGTGGTTATTTCTAAGGGCAATGAATCAAAGCAAGCTGCTTCGGGATCGGTTAGCCAAGGGGCGATGGCGCCCATTTTTTGCGAAATTTTACAAAGAATTTCGTAGGTCGGAAAGCTTGCTTTCAGCGGGGCTAAAATAATTTTATCGAAAATTTCGTAGTAGTATATGAAGGCCACAACAGTGAAAATACTCACAGCCAATAGCGAGCGCATGAGCACTTTGCGCAAGGCTTCCAAATGTCCTAGAAAAGACAAGTTGTTTTGTTTGTGTGTGCTATTTGGACTGCTGTCGTCGGCCATTATACTTTTTTCAAGGCATTACGAATGTCGACTTTTGCCCTGATGATACCTTCCAGTTGATCAATGGCCACGCGCTCTTGCAGCATGGTGTCTCTGTCGCGAATGGTGACCATATTGTCTTCCAAAGTTTGTGGGTCAATAGTAACGCAAAAAGGAGTGCCATAGGCATCGTGTCTTCTGTAGCGTTTGCCAATGGCGTCTTTTTCTTCGTAGTGACAGTTGAAGCTGAATTTTAGCTGGTCCATAATTTCTCTTGCTTTTTCGGGCAAACCATCTTTGCGCATCAAAGGCAAGATGGCCACTTTATAAGGAGCAAGAAAAGGAGGTAGGCTCAACACAACACGTGTTGTGCCATCTTCTAAAGTTTCTTCTTTATAAGAGGCTGATAAAATTGACAAGAACATTCGGTCTAAACCAACAGAAGTTTCTACAACATAAGGAACGTAGTTTTCATTTAGCTCAGGATCAAAGTACTGTAATTTCTTTTTTGAAAATTCCTGATGCGCTGTTAAATCGAAATTGGTGCGCGAGTGAATACCTTCCAATTCTTTGAAACCCATTGGAAAATCAAATTCGATGTCGCAAGCAGCATCGGCGTAATGCGCAGTTTTCAAGTGGTCGTGAAAACGGTATTTTTTATCTGAAAGACCTAAAGCTTGGTGCCATTTCAATCGAGCGGCTTTCCAGTATTCGTACCACTGTTTTTGTTCACCCGGTTTTACAAAGAATTGCATTTCCATTTGCTCGAACTCGCGCATTCTGAAGATGAACTGCCGCGCTACGATTTCATTTCTGAAGGCTTTTCCAATTTGAGCTATGCCAAATGGAATTTTCATTCTGCCTGTTTTTTGAACGTTGAGGTAGTTTACAAAAATACCTTGTGCTGTTTCGGGACGCAAATATATTTTGTTGGCGCCTTCGGCCAGGGAGCCTATTTCGGTGGCAAACATGAGGTTGAACTGACGCACTTCCGTCCAGTTTTTTGTGCCTGAAACGGGACAAGCGATTTCCAAATCAACAATGATTTGTTTCATCTCGTCCATATTGCTGTCTTCCAACGCTTTTTTGAAACGGCCGTTGATCTCGTCAATTTTATTTTGGTATTCTACCACTCGTGTATTGGTAGAAAGGTATTGCGCTTCATCAAAGGCTTCGCCAAATCGTTCCTTGGCTTTTTCTACTTCTTTTTCAATTTTAGCACGCAATTTATTTTCAATGTATTCTTCAATCAACACGTCGGCACGGTATCTTTTTTTAGAGTCTTTGTTGTCGATCAAAGGGTCGTTAAATGCGTCCACGTGACCTGACGCTTTCCACGTAGTTGGGTGCATAAAGATCGCAGAATCAATGCCCACAATATTTTCATGCATTTGCACCATTGATTTCCACCAGTATTCTTTGATGTTGAATTTTAGTTCGGAACCAAGTTGTCCGTAGTCGTATACTGCGCTTAGTCCATCGTAGATTTCACTTGACGGAAATACAAATCCATACTCCTTCGCGTGGGAGATAATGGTTTTTAATTTTTCTTCATTTGTTGCCATAGCGCGAATTTAACCCAAATAAGTGATATTTTTGTGCCTTATGATTGAAATTAACGATACCCTAATATCCGACGAGTTGTTGGAGACTCATTTTGTTTGCGACCTCAGTATTTGCAAAGGTGCCTGCTGTGTGGAAGGGGATTCGGGTGCCCCTTTAGATTTAGATGAACTTCCAATTTTAGAGGACATATACGACAGGGTGAAGCCTTACATGGTGGCGGAAGGTATCGCCGAAATTGAAAAGCAAGGAAAGTTTGTGGTCGATAGCGATGGCGACTTCGTCACTCCTCTGGTGAACAACAGAGAATGTGCCTATGTTTTTTATGACGAGCGCGGAGTGACCAAGTGCGCGATTGAAAAAGCGTTTGAAGACGGGAAAGTTGATTTTAAAAAACCCATTTCCTGTCATTTGTTTCCTGTGCGATTGAAAAAATACAGTTCTTTCACTGCCGTGAACATGGAGTCACTGCAAGTATGTGCCGGTGCCTTCGCCTGCGGTCACCGCTTGAAAGTACCCGTGTATCAATTTTTAAAAGGACCCCTCACTCGAAAGTTTGGTGAGGAATGGTACGCAACCCTCGATGCTGTAGCCAAGCGTTAATAGTTTCAAGACTTATCAACCTAAGGCGTTTAATAGTTTCAGAATAATTTTCTGCTTTCAGCCCCTTTTCGGATGTAAATTTAGATAGAGCAACTGCTATAGATGAATCGCGATTATTTGTCGATTAATTTAAAATATGTTGTGCGCTAAATACCATCCGTTCTTTAAAATATTCAATGTATCGGCAGTCTATCGAGTTACAAAATATTAGTGCTTTAACTCTTTAAGGCGAACTGCTTAATCTGTTGCGATTCAAAAGAGTAAATGGAATGTTTAAAACTTCATCTCTTTGTGAAAAACTATGGATTGGTACTCCGATAAATTTTGTCAATTTTTGTATCCTGCTTCGGTTGACTGTTTACAGCCAGTCAATCACAACTCAAAAACAGTTTGGCAGCACCAATGAAATGACTCTCCTCAAAAGGGGGAACGATAATATAGTCTTCGATAACGAACGAAATAAAGTACAGGGAAATGAAGGAACAAGAAATTAAAATTACCACTCTGGCCGCTGAGTCAGAACTCAACCAAATTTTACCATCCAACAAAATTGAAGTGGAAGAACCCATCTTAAAGGAAAGCAAAGACCGTTTCGTTTTGTTTCCTATAAATCACAATGACATTTGGCAAATGTACAAACAACAGCAAGCAAGCTTTTGGACGACAGAAGAAATTGACTTGGCAGCTGATGTTTTGGATTGGGATACTAAATTAAATGACGACGAGCGTCACTTTATCAAACACGTTTTGGCTTTCTTCGCCGCAAGTGATGGTATCGTAAATGAAAACTTGGCCGAAAATTTCTTGAGCGATGTGCAGTACACAGAAGCTAAGTTTTTCTATGGTTTCCAAATCATGATGGAGAACATTCACTCAGAAACTTATTCTTTGTTGATCGACACGTTGATTAAAGATCCAAAGGAGAAAAAATATTTGTTCAACGCTATTGACACTATTCCATGTGTTAAAAAGAAAGCCGACTGGGCGATGAGATACATCGACAATGGTAGCTTTGCTGAAAGATTGGTTGCCTTCGCCGCAGTAGAAGGAATTTTCTTCTCAGGTTCTTTCTGCTCTATCTTCTGGCTGAAGAAAAGAGGTTTGCTTCCGGGCTTGGCTTTTTCTAATGAATTAATTTCAAGAGACGAAGGTTTGCATTGTGATTTCGCTTGCTTGTTGTACACGAAGCATTTGGTGAATCAATTGTCGAAAGAAGCACTTGAGAAAATCATCGTTGATGCTGTTGAAATTGAAAAAGAATTTGTTTCTGATGCCATTCCAGTAAAATTAATCGGAATGAATGCCGACATGATGTGTCAATACATTGAGTTCGTAGCCGATCGTTTGTTACAAGAATTGGGCAACAGTAAAATATACAACGTTGAAAATCCTTTCGACTTCATGGAGTTGATTTCCCTTCAAGGAAAAACCAACTTCTTCGAAAAGAGAGTAGGCGAATACCAAAAATCAGGTGTCATGAGCAGTAAGGAAGACAACGTTTTCCGATTGGACGAAGATTTTTAGACCAAAAAAGAGTTCCGCCAAAACAGATCAATGAATTAAAAAAAATCGGAAAAGCTATGTTCGTAGTAAAAAGAGACGGTAGAAAAGAGACGGTGAAGTTTGACAAAATCACTGCAAGAATTCAAAAATTGTGTTACTCTTTGGATCCCCTAGTGGATTCAGTGAGTGTGACAATGAAAGTAATTGAAGGCTTGTACGATGGCGTAACAACAGTAGAGTTAGACAACCTTGCGGCTGAAATCGCAGCATCCAATACCACCAAGCATCCCGATTATGCATTGTTGGCATCGAGAATTGCAGTTTCGAACTTGCACAAAAACACTAAAAAATCTTTCTCTGAAACATTGAAGGATTTGTACGAATACCTTGATCCTAAAACAGGAGAGAAGGCTTCGTTGATTGCCAAAGATGTTTACGATATCGTTCAAGCCAACGCGGAGTTGTTGGATTCTACGATTATTTACGATAGAGATTTCGGTTACGATTACTTCGGTTTCAAAACTTTGGAAAGATCGTACCTCCTGAAGATGCATGGTCGCATCGCCGAGCGTCCGCAACAAATGTTGATGCGTGTATCGGTGGGTATTCACAAAGAAGACATCGCATCGGCAATTGAAACCTACAACCTCATGTCAGAGCGTTGGTTTACACACGCTACACCAACCTTGTTTAATGCTGGTACGCCTAAACCGCAAATGTCTTCGTGCTTTTTGTTGACCATGAAAGACGACAGCATTGACGGTATTTACGATACACTCAAACAAACCGCAAAAATATCACAGTCTGCAGGTGGTATCGGATTGGCTATTCACAATGTGCGTGCTACAGGCTCTTACATCAAAGGAACCAACGGTACTTCCAACGGAATCATTCCAATGTTGAAAGTATTCAACGACACTGCGCGCTACGTTGATCAAGGTGGAGGAAAAAGAAAAGGCTCTTTTGCGATCTACATTGAACCATGGCATGCTGATGTTTTCGACTTTTTGGATTTGCGTAAAAATCACGGTAAAGAAGAAGCGCGTGCAAGAGACTTGTTTTTCGCACTTTGGATTCCGGATTTGTTTATGAAGCGTATTGAGGCCGATCAAAATTGGACTTTGATGTGTCCTAATGAATGTCCAGGTTTGGCCGATGTACACAGCGAAGAATTTGAAAAATTGTATTTGAAGTACGAGAAAGAAGGCAAGGGCAGAAAAACCATTAAAGCACAAGAGCTTTGGTTTGCCATCCTTGAATCTCAAACAGAAACAGGCACGCCGTACATGTTGTACAAAGATGCTTGCAACTCTAAATCAAACCAGCAAAACTTAGGAACCATCCGTTCTTCTAACTTGTGTACTGAAATCGTTGAGTTCACTGCTCCCGATGAAGTAGCGGTTTGTAACTTGGCTTCATTGGCTTTGCCAAAGTATGTGGAAGACGGAAAATTTGACCACCAACGTTTGTTCAACATTACTTACGTGGCGACAAAAAACTTGAACAAAATCATCGACAGAAACTACTACCCAGTACCAGAGGCGAAAAACTCAAACATGAGACATCGTCCAATTGGCTTAGGAGTTCAAGGCTTGGCCGATGCCTTCATCATGATGCGTTTGCCATTTACATCTGACGAAGCTAAAAAAGTAAACAAAGAAATTTTTGAAACCATTTACTTCGCGGCATTAACTGCCTCTAAAGATTTGGCACAAGAAGAAGGTGCTTACGAAACCTACGCTGGTTCGCCAATATCGAAAGGTATTTTCCAACACGACATGTGGAATGTAACGCCAAGCGATCGTTGGGATTGGGATGAATTGAGAGGAGAAATTAAAAAGTATGGTATCCGCAATTCACTATTGTTGGCGCCAATGCCAACTGCATCTACCTCACAAATATTGGGTAACAACGAGTGTTTCGAGCCTTACACTTCAAACATCTACAGCAGAAGAACGTTGTCTGGTGAGTTTGTAATCGTGAACAAACACTTGATGAAAGACCTTGTTAAATTGGGCTTGTGGAACGATGAGTTGAAAAACGAATTGATCGCTGCCAACGGATCTGTGTTGGAAATCGATGCTATTCCTGACAATATCAAAGACCTGTACAGAACAGTTTGGGAAATGAAAATGAAAGACATCATTGATATGGCTGCCGATAGAGGGGCGTACATTGACCAGTCTCAATCGTTGAACTTGTTCATTGAAAATCCAAACTTCGCGAAACTTTCTTCTATGCACTTCTACGGCTGGAAAAAAGGTTTGAAAACCGGAATGTACTACCTGCGCACCAAAGCAGCGCGCGATGCGATAAAATTCACCGTGTCGAAAAAAGAAGAAGTAGCAGCACCTATCGCAGTGAAACAGGAAGAGATCACGAAAGAACAAAGAGAAGCAGAAATCTCTTGCTCACTCGACAATCCTGACGCTTGTGAAGCTTGCGGAAGCTAAGCGATAAATAATTCAAATGAGAAACCCTGTGCTTGCAAAAGCGCAGGGTTTTTTGTTTTGTGCTTTTTACTCGTGCGCGTCTCCCGACGCGTGCGGATTTATTAAGGCATTTAAATGCCAAGAAATAGAGTTCACGCGCTCGGTGATTTGCGCTCGCTTCGTGAAGTTTAGCAATAGCATTTGAGATTAAGAGGAGAAGCCATAAAAATGGCTTCGGGTATATTGAAATCTTTTATTTGAGGCTTTCAGCCGCTCTTCTTCTTACTTTTTCCTTAATGAAAAAGTAACAAAAGATCAAGAGCCAAGAGATGATTCCACCGCACGCCACGAAATTTTTTATCTGTCGGTGTCGGAAAAATTTCTCTCCCGCCACCGCCGGCCCGACTCATGCGAAGAAATTGCTGTGCGTTGGTAAGAGGGATTTTCAGAAATAAATTACTCATGCTTTGAATCCTTTTATTTTCGATTTGCCTATTCTTAAATATTTGCGGGAATAAAAAAACATTTTTGAAGTTAAATGAAAAGTTATTTAGATTTAATATGCTAAGTATTTATATGAAAACGAAATTCCTCTTCCTCTTTGCATTATTTGTTGTGCAGCTTAATGCACAAAACTTTCAAACTTTTCGTTCCGATGTAAAAGCCCTGTATGAAAATTCTGAAGGGATTATTGAAAAAAGTTTGGGGATAGATTCCGTTAAATTCATTAATGGTGATTCCATACTATATCCCGGAAAAAATTTTCGTGAAGTGAAGGCGTATTGCTATACTCCCTATGGTTCTTCATGGATAGGAGAGAAGATCATCATAAAGAAAAATGGGTTCAATCTTTTTCTTAATAAGAATCATGACACGATTTCTATTAAAACGAATGCGGTTTTGAATGAGAGCTGGAAACTTTATGTTGCAGATGATTCATCTTATTTTTTAGCCACGGTAACAGCTTTTGACACCTTATCTTTTTTAAGCGTGAATGATTCGGTTAAAACTATTAGAATTAAAGTATACGATAAGAATAGTGCTTTGGTGGGTTCTTATAGTAAACTTTTACTTAGTAAGAATTACGGGTTAATTAATCCTTGGAATTTTTATTATTTTAATCAAGACCCATACGCCCACAATGAGGAAGAGGGATATGTTTTATCAGGTATGCAAAATCTTACATGGAAACAGGTGCATGATTATGTGGTGGGTGACGAATTGCATATTGTTGAATGGAGTGAATCCCTCTCGATTCCATGTTTGGATCAGAGCACAAGAAAATGCATAAAAAAAATACTTTCCAGGCAAGATATTGGTGATACTGTTCTATACACTATTGAAGAATCTTATTTGCTTAAATCCAAAAAAAGCTTTTGTTTAATAAATGATTCAAGCTTGATCCATTTTAAAGACACGGTCACCTTTAAAGTATTTGACGGGACCTGTTTTGATCGTCTTCCTGAAGAGGCTATAGGGGATTCTTTTTCGAGATATGAAATGAAAATGAAAGAGAATAATGGTTTACGGGGAATGGCAGGAATTTTAGCTCCTGTAAAGATCACCCCCGCTCCTAACGAACAATTTTCTATTAATGTCGATAGCTGCTTGAAATCTTTAATTTATGATGGTTGCGAGAATACAGCTACTTATATTAAAGGCTTGGGGGGGCCTTATTTTGATCAATCATTTAATTGTGGGTTCGGGTCAGACGGAAATCGTCTTTTAGTGTACTATAAAAAAGGCAGTGAAGAGTGGGGAAAACCTTTGGATATGACTATTGGCGTGAGTGAAATTCGAGCTTCAGTAGATTTAACTATATATCCAAATCCTTCATCAGAAAATATTTTTATTAAAACAGCAGAGACCAATCTTCCTTATCAATTGCAAATAACAGATGTGGACGGAAAAACAGTTTGTTGGGAAACTGTCAATACTGCTATATGGCCTGGTTTTAGAAGTCAACAAGCGCGCGGAATGTATTTTTATAAAGTGACCACTGCGCAGGGATTAACTGCTTTTGGAAAAATTATTTTGCAATGACTTTAATAGAGATCGCTCATACATAAATTGGGAACGGACGGGATTAAAAAATTCTTTTTTTATAGAAAGCACAAATTATGCCTGATGTAATTCCGATAGTATTAAATGAATATTACTTCTCCCCCTTCTTCGGCCCGCCAATAAAGTCCTTCAAATAAAAAGGCTCAAAGTAGGCCACATCTTCAAAGTGTTTTGCCTTGAATTTTTGCTGTGCGATAGCGACCATCCATAGCGCAGAAGTTTGAATATCGGCTAAAAAGTGAATGTTGCTTTGCGCACTGAGCGTTTCCAAACATTTTTGTGCGCCATCACCAAACAAGTACAGGTTTTGGGTTAAATTGGTGAAAGATTGGGCATCGATGATTTGCGCTTCAATGCTGCGTATTTCCTGGCCTTGCGTGTTAAATATTTGCGAATACACTTCCATGCGTCGCGCATCGAGCATAGGACACAGCAGCGCGTTTGCTGCCAACTCAGGATGTTTGCTTTGTGCGCCATAGCTCAATGCTTGCAGCGTATCTACAGCAATCAGTGGAACGTTTAATCCAAAGCACAATCCTTTAGCTGTTGAAACCCCTATGCGCAAACCGGTATAACTCCCCGGACCCTTGCTCACTGCCACAGCACTTATGTCGGCCAAACTTATGGCAGCCTCTGCTACTGCGGCTTCTATAAATACATTGAGTTTTTCGGCATGCGAATACTGTTCGTCGTATTCTTCTTTTAAACTCAGCAGCACGCCATCTTTGGCAATGGCTACCGAGCAAAGCTTGGTACTGGTATCTATGTGAAGTAGGATGGACATGGTTGCAAAAATACTAAATAGCCCATTATAATTTGGGTATAATTTTCACGATATTGCTGCGGTGAAGAATATGATCCTGCTCTTGTTGATTGTTCCATTGTCATTTTATGGGCAAAAAGGTTTGAATCTGATTACTGCTACTTCCCAGCATTGGAATGGCGGTGTTGAAGGAATAAGTGGTTGCTATTTTGTGTTCGATTTCTCCTTTTCTCCAAAGGACTCGATTTCCATCGACAGTGTTTGTGTTAACGGCCATCTCTACTTTGCCGATCAATCAGCTAATTCAGGACAAGGTGCTTTTTATTTAGTGTTTCAAAATGAAGACAAAAAAATGATGCGCTTGAATATTGAGGAGACGTACAATAGCAATCGAAGAGCCGATTGCGCAGCGGAAAAAAAGACTGGCGCCCATAAAAAAATGAAAGGCGTGGCTTTGGTGTATTGTCGTGTGAACAAGAAAAAGAAACAAATTGCAGTGAATCAATTCACTGTTTTAGAAACGATTAATTACCCCTAAGGGATTCGTTTTTCAATAGGACTAGTAACAAACGCTTTTTGATAAATTAGGATTTTTATTCCCCTTTTCCTTTTTGGTACTTCGTATTTTTAGTAAAAAGACAGGATGCACGATTTTGATTATTTCAACTGGATAGCGCTGCCCCTTATTATTTTTTGTTCGAGGTTGGTGGATGTTACTTTGGGCACGCTGCGCCATGTTTTTGTGTCGCGTGGCTTTAAAAACATTGCCCCCTTGTTGGGGTTTTTTGAAGTGCTGATTTGGATTATGGTGGCGAAAGAAGTGATGATGGCTGCCAACAGCTGGCCGCATTATCTTGCGTGGGCAGGCGGATTTGCAACTGGCAACTACATTGGTTTGCGTATTGAGGAGCGACTCGCTTTGGGTTTACAAATTGTGCAAATTATTACGGATAGCCAAAGCGATGCGCTGATACAACACCTTCGCGCTGCCAACCACGGTGCCACAGTTACCGATGCGCAGGGCGCCAGCGGTGCGGTGAAGGTGATTTTCACCATTGTTCAGCGCAAGCATGTTAAACAAATTGTACAATTGGTGGAGCGCTACAATCCCAATGCTTTTTATACGATTGAAGATATCCGAAATACTAAAAACGGCATTTTTACTGAGCGCAATCCCAAATCAATGTTCTCACTGCGAAATGTAGGGAAGAGCAAGTAGCTAGCTGGTGCAAATTGAAACCACCCCTAAGCCCTCGAGAGAGGGCTTAGGAAGGGCTTATTTCTTATTGTTGCAGCAAACTGTACAATTGGTCTTTTAAGAAGACGCGATGCGTTCTTAATTCATTCAAGTGCTCGTCAATAGCGACTTCTGCTCCGCTTTCGATGCGGTGAATGTGTTTGTTGGTTTTGTTGTAGTCGTCAAAAAATTTTCTGAAGTGTTGGTTTTGTGTTTTTAGCTCGTGAATTTTCTCTTTGTACTGAGGGAATTCGTGCAATAGATCGTGTTTTTCCATAGTGCTTTTTTTTCAAATTTAGCGCTAAGGCATGGTAACTATGCTGAGCGCCGTCAGTAGTAAAAAAGACGGTAGTCAGTTTTGATCTGTTTTTTTGAAAGTATTGAAATGGATTGTTTTGTCAGCCTTGAATTTTTCTGGCACGCGTCTTCTGCCGTATGCGAATTCTTTCCTTTTCCTCGCGCGCTTATGTGACGCGCGCATTTAGGAAGGCATTTGCAATGCCTATTAATAAAGCAATACAATTGCTAAGATAAGTCCGCACGCGTCACAGACGAGCGCGAGGCTATCAATGCCGTGTTTACCCGTGAATCAACGCTGCGATTTCCTTAATGGTATCTTCGCCTTTGTATACCATTACTCTTTTTTCGCCTGTGGCACGAATTTCCAATTCAAATTCCTTGGCTTCGTTGAAACGGCGACCGATGATGATTTTAAAAGGAATACCAATTAAATCAGAATCTTTGATTTTAACGCCCATGCCTTGATCGCGGTCATCTACCAAAGTGCTCACGCAGGCATTGGTGAAGGCTTTGTCGAATTCGTCAACTACTGCCTCAAATTCAGATCCCGCGTATTTCAGCGGAATAATCGACAGTTGATAGGGCGCAACGGCAACAGGCCAAATGATGCCTTTTTCGTCGTTGTTTTGTTCAATAATGGCGTTGACAATGCGACTCACGCCGATGCCATAACAGCCCATTACGACCGGTTCTTTTTTGCCTTCTTTGTTGACAAAATTGAAGTTCATTGCAGCCGAATATTTGGTGCCTAATTTGAAGATGTGTCCTACTTCAATGCCTCTGAATATTTCGTGCGTAGCTGAATATTGCGCTACTTCGTTTTCTTCAATTTTTTTGACTTCTCCCTTTTCTTCAATGAAATAATCTTCGCCAAATTTTGACAAAGCTACTACTTCCTCTGATCCATCACCGCCAATTTCTCCAGGATCGGCTGCAATACCAATCACTTTCAAGCCCAGTCGTTTGAAAATAGCGAAATAGGCTGTTCTTAAATTGTTGTATTCTTTGTCGAGGTCTTCGTTGGAAGTATGAAAGCTGTAGGCATCCTTCATCATAAATTCTTTGCCGCGTAGCAGTCCGTTTTTCGGACGCATTTCGTCTCTGAATTTTCGTCCAATTTGGTACAGGGTGAAAGGAAATTGTTTGTACGATGTTACTTTAGAACGCGCCAAATCAATTACTACTTCTTCGTGCGTTGGACCAAAACAAAATTCTCTGTCGTCGCGGTTTTTGAATTTCAACATTTCCTTTCCATAGGCATTCCATCTTTCTGATTCTACCCACAATTCTCTCGGTTGTACAATAGGCATTGCTATTTCTTGGCAGCCTATAGCGTCGAGTTCCTGACGGATGACGGTCTCAATTTTCTGCAAAACTTTATTGCCCAAAGGCATAAAGTTGTACAAGCCCGCTGAAACTTGGTGTATCAGTCCAGCTTGAATACAAAGTTTGTGACTGGTAGCGTCGAGTTTTTCATTGGGAATGCGCTCGGTATGTATAAATGCTTTGGAGTACTTCATTGAAATTGAATTTGTTTTTCAGATCACAAAAGTAGTAAAAGGGGCAACTACTTCAATGCTCTTTTTTTAATCATTCCACCTTTGATGTCTTTTACGCCCGACATGACCATAAAGGCATTGGGATCTATTTCGTCTACTTCCTTGCGCAAACGGGCCAGTTCCAAGCGGGTGAGGATGGTGTAAATGATGGTGTAATTTCTCGATGGTCCTTTGGTGTTATAGCCTCCACTGCCTTGGTACAGCGTAACACCTCTGCCCATATCGTTGATGAGCATGGATCGTATTTCTTCGTGCTTTGGTGAAATGATGGTAACGCCCACATACTCTTCAACGCCCTCAACAATAAAGTCAACTGTTTTAGA
>CANFBW010000051.1 GCA_947444925.1 Flavobacteriales bacterium
AGTACTCATGAAAACGGCCCAGTATCCCGTAAACAAGCCCAAGCAAAAAGTGATGGTGTAAAATACTGTCAGCGATTCTTTTGCAAAAAGAAAATATACGCATACACACAAGAAGGTTAGTGTTAAAAACAAAAAGATTGTTTTTTTTCTGCTTTTAATCATCTGGCTAATCATTCCGCTGAGGAAATCGCCCACGGTGAGTCCGGCAAAAGCGAAGGTTACTGCTGTGCCTGCCTTTGGCAATTCTGTCATTCCCATTGCCTTTGCCGTTTCGGGAGAGAAGGTCACCAAAACACCCATCACATACCAAATAGGCAATCCGGTGGCGATGATACTGAAATATTTGTAGGCCGTTTTTCGCGATGTAAAAAGAGAAAAGAAATTGCCTTTGCTTACATTGCTTGTTGCTACATGTGCATACATGCCTGATTCAAAAATACCCATGCGCATCACGAGCAGCAGCAAGCCCATGGCGCCACCGATGAAATACGAATAGCGCCAGTTGTCAATGAGTTCGCCGGTTAGTCCGGCAGCAACGGCTCCAAATACGCCTATCGTTGCTACTATCATGGTGCCGTAACCTCTTTTGTCTTTGTGCATGGTTTCTGAAACAAGGGTAATGCCTGCTCCCAATTCACCTGCAAGTCCAACACCAGCTAAAAAACGCAATACGGCGTACATGGGCACGCTGTCAACAAATCCGTTGGCAATGTTGGCTAAAGAATAGGTGAGTATTGATCCGAATAATACAGACAGTCGTCCTTTTTTATCGCCTAAAATCCCCCAAAAAATCCCTCCAAGAAGCATGCCTGCCATTTGCCAATTGAGCAATTGTTCGCCAATGCTTTTGATTTGATCAGGATTGAGTCCCAGTTCGGTTAAACTTGCTTTGCGCACCACGCCAAAAAGTACTAAGTCGTATATGTCAACGAAATAGCCTAATGCGGCTACAACAACGATCATGTATGTGTTTCTGCTGGTTTTTGTATTTTCAATTTCCATTGCTATTTCACTTTCATTTGTGCGGTTGCTAAAGTAGTAGATTTTTCTAATTTCAGGGGCGTAGCGCTGGTTTTTTTAATTGTTGTATGTTGATAAGTATCAAGCAATATTGTGGCGCGAAGTGGAGGATATGGTATTTTTGTAATATGAAAGACTTTGCATCGTTTAATTTTAAATTTTGGTTTAAAATGAAAACTATTTTCAACTATCGTTTTGTGGTTTTAGCAATGATAATTTCTGCGGCGCTTTTATGTCCTGCAGCAGCGCAGGCACAAACCTCAAATTTTAAAAAAGAAGCTGCTGCAAAAAAGAAGCAATTGAAGGAGGAGGAACAAAAGAAAGCAGCGGAACGAAAACAAAAGAAAAAGGAATTCGATTTGCAACTCAAAAAGCAAAAGGAAGTTGAGCAAGCAAAGAAAGCGCAATTGGCAGAGCAGGCGCGGGTAGAAGAGGAAGCGAAGCAAAAGGCCGATGAAAAAAGCAAAGCAGATTTGGCATTGCAACTCAAAAAAATAAAAGAGGAACAAGCTATACAGGCCAAGAAGGATGAAATTGCCAGAAAGCAAGAAGTGTACAAGGCGGAATTGGCGAAGAAGGAAGTTGAAAAGCAGGAAAAACTAAAGGCTCAGCAAATAAAAGAGCAGCAAAAGCTGAATGCCATTGAAAATAAATACAAGGGCAAGATTGATCAACAAAGCAAGCAAAGTGAGCGCGATCAAGAGCAGTTCAATAAAGAAAAATTAAAGATTGAAAAGCAAATGCAATTGGCTGAACAGGCCGCGCAAGATAGAATGAGCAAGTTGCGCGAGTATGATGAAGCGAAGAAAAAAATTCAAAATGATTTGGATAAAAACAGCATCGATCAAAACAAGCAAGAAACAGAAGAGCAGGCGCGCAAGCGTAAGGAGAAAGAGTTGAAGAAGTTGACGGCTAAAATGGAAAAGGAAAAACAGTTGGTCGACAGCAAGCAACGCAGTGCAGAAGAGGCGCAGAAATTGAAGGAAATTCAAAAAAAGGAAATTGAACTGAAAGCCAAAATCGCTAAGTTCAAGGAGGAGTCAAAGCTGAAGGCTAAGAAAGAAGAGGAAGACTACCAGCGTAAATTGTTAGAGGAGCAAGAGAAAATTCGTGTGCGCATAGAAGCGCAAAAATTTAGAGATGCTCAAAAGCAAACCGAGCGAGAAATGAAAGCGAAATTTGAAGCCGAGAAAAAGGCAAAGGCTGATGCTGAAGAAAAAGCAAAAAAGGATAAGGAGGCGGAAGAAAAAAGAATTGTAGATGAAAAGCTAGCCGTGGAAGCGGCAAAGAAAAAGGCGGAGGAAGCGCGCAAAAAACAGTACGAAGAGGAAATTAAAAAGGCAGAATCGGGCTTGAGTGGTCAGGAAAAAAAGTTGCAGGAATTGAAGGATAAGGAAGAGTTAGAGCGCATTGAGCGCGACCGCCTACGTAAAGAAAAGGAAGCCAAAATATTAAAGAAGCTTCAAGACGAAGAAGACAAACTGAAGCAGAAAGAAAAAGAAGGAGAGACAAAATAAAAAAAAGAGGAGCGAAATTTCGCTCCTCTTTTTTTTGATGTGTTGGTGTGTTTAATAGGTTGAAGTTGTTTTGAAATAGCAACTTTTTCAGAAAAATATATTTGTGTTTGTAGTGCTAAGCCATGTTTTGAATTACAATGGCCGATGCACCACCGCCTCCATTGCAAATTGCTGCTGCGCCCAATTTCCCATTGTTTTGTTGCAATACGTTGATGAGTGTTACCACGATACGGGCGCCTGAGCAACCAAGTGGATGCCCCAGCGATACCGCGCCACCATTGACGTTTACTTTTGCGGCATCCAATCCCATTTTTTGAATGTTGACCAATCCTACCACCGAGAATGCTTCGTTCAATTCAAAATAGTCAATGTTGTTTATTTTTAATTTTGCCTTGTCGAGTGCTTTGGGCAATGCTATAGATGGCGCTGTGGTGAACCATTCTGGAGCATGCGCTGCATCAGCGAAACTTATAATTTTTGCCAATGGCTTAATGCCCAATTCTTCTGCTTTTTCTTTACTCATAAGTACGAGCGCCGCTGCGCCGTCATTGAGGGTAGAGGCATTGGCGGCATTAACTGTTCCGTCTTTATCGAATACGGGTTTAAGGCTTGGTATTTTTTCAATTTTTACGTTGCTGTACTCTTCGTCTTCTGTGACAAAAGTGGATTCTCCTTTTTTGGACGGAATTTCAACAGGAACAATTTCATTGTTGAATTTGCCTTCTTTCCAAGCTTTTGCTGAGCGGGCGTAGGATTCAATGGCGAAGGCATCCTGTGCTTCGCGGCTGATGCCACATTCTTTGGCGCACATATCGGCGGCGTTACCCATGTGTAAGTTGTTGTATGCATCGGTAAGTCCGTCTTTCACGAGTCCGTCAATCATTTTAGCGTCGCCCAACTTTGCGCCAAAGCGGGCTTTGTCGAGGTAGTAGGGTACTGCCGACATGTTTTCCATGCCGCCTGCCACCACAATGTCGTTGTCGCCCAACATAATCGATTGAGCGGCGAGCATGATGGCCTTCATTCCCGACGCGCAAACTTTATTGACGGTGGTCGAGGGAGTAGTATTGCTGAGGCCTGCAAAAATCGCCGCTTGCCGTGCGGGAGCTTGACCAACATTAGCTTGCAGTACATTGCCCATGTACACTTCTTGCACCAACTTTGGATCTAAATTTATTTTATCCAGAGCGCCCTTAATGGCAATGGCGCCCAATTTTGTTGCTGCTGTATTTGACAAAGCGCTACCAAAACTTCCGAGTGGTGTGCGAACGGCTGAAACAATATATACTTCTCTCATTGTAGATTGATTTTAGAGCTCCTACGGAAATATAAAAAATTGGTTCGATGAGAGGATGGGTGTCATAATTGTCAGCATTTTTTTTATCCTTTTTTGAAAGAATTTATTATGGAATTCATCAAGCTTGAAATGGGTAAAAAATCGTGCCTAAAAAATGAGTGCTGATGGATATTGGGTTTCCTGAGTTGGGGTCTGTCCCCATGTCCGAAAAACAATAGTGTCGCACGGTATTTTAGCCGAAGAAAGCCGTCAATTGCTTCAGTCTTTTTTTGAGAAGAAGAGGTAAGTGACACATTTACAATTCACCACTTTTTGCTGACTATTTACATGCTCTATAACGGTTTTGGGCTTGGCAAAGTTGGCGATTTTCACCACAAATGTGTCTGCGGAGCACTGAACCGCCACTTTTGCCAAACCCGTGTTAGTGGTTCGTTGTTTTTTGTCGTTAGTTTTCATTTAAGGTTTTCTCCCATTTTTTCAATTTTGTCTAACCATTTTTTTCGTAAGGAAAGTTCTGTGTTTTTAATTGGACCAACATAAGTTACTTTAACTGGTTTTATTCCACAAAATTCCAAAGTGGATTTCTTTAACTGGTTAATGCTTGGTCGCCCAAATGCGAACCAATAATACCAAGAAGGTTGGTCAAGGGTTGTAATAATATGAGCGGTTCTACCTGCTAAAAGTTTGTCCCACCACACAGAATTTTCACGATACTGAAATGCAAAGCCTGGTAAAAAAAGTCTATCAATAAAACCTTTTGTTATTGCAGGAAGTCCGCCCCACCAAACAGGGTGAACCCAAACTAAATGGTCAGCCCATTTGATTTTTTCCCAAGCATCTAATAAGTCGGGTTCTAATTCTGTTCTTTTTTGGTAACCAAATTGCAAGTTAGGATTGAAAACTAAATCTTTAATCACAATCTCCTTAATATCTGCTCCTGAAGTTAATGCACCTTTTTTGTATGCTTCGAAAAGTCCAAAATTATAACTGTCACTGTTTGGGTGTCCGTTTATGATGAGTATTTTTTTCATTAAATGTGTTTAGATTATTTGTCTGTTAAATGTTTACTCTATCGTCTTTTTACAATGACCGCTAACGTTTTGCAGCTACAAGAAGTTGGCGATTTCGAAGCACAAAACTGTCTGCCCCCACAAAACTTAATACGAAGCACCAAGCTTCATTTAACCACTGAACCGCCAATTTCTTGTAGGTGCTGTTACCAGCTGTGTTTCCTTGTCAGTCATTTGTGTTGTTACCTATTCTGCTTTTGTTGATTTCAGTCGCAACATTAAGTTCAATGTAAACAAGTCCACAAATAATGGCTATTTCCCCTAAAAAGTATGCTATCCCAATAGTTGTAAGTTGAGGGTGATAGAAAATTATAAGGCCAATGGTCAAGATGCAATAAAGCAGGTTAGCAATACTAATACCCTTAATAAAAGGTGTCCAGTTCGCTTTAATGACAAAAAAACAAGTTGTTGAATAAATACAGAAACAAACTCCAATCACAGAAAGGTAAGTCAATATTCTTTCAGGCATTCCAAAGTATTCGTTGATATTTCTCAATACTACAAACAATAAAAACGCAGTAGTCAAAGCCCCTATACTGTCTATTAGGAACAGTTTTTTTGGCTCTGAAGATAATTGTTTTATAATCTTACTTATAGTCTTTATCATATAAATTGCAAATTTTAGTTTTGTCAAGCGTTTACAAGTTGTGTTAGGTGTTTGTGTGGTCTTCTAACATTGCTGGTAACGAGCGGCTATGAGCAATTGCTCATAGCCGCCATATATGTTTCAGCTAATCTAATGGATTTATTCACCTTCTGCTAATATATAATAGGGATTCGTGATTTCGTCGTTCCTCCTCTGTATTCACTAGGTTGAAAGTGGGAATTGCAATATGGGTGGGCAAGACATGAAAATCGCTCTGATTTTTTTTACAATGAAAACATACTAAAATTCACATGTCCGTAAACTCTGTGCCATCCAAAATGAGCTTCGTCTTTAAAGCTGATTTCCTTGGGGTGTTCAACGATGAGCCAGCCTTCTTCTTTTAAAATGCCAGCGTCGAAAATCAGTTTCGGTAGGTCTTTTAAATTATCGAGATCGTAGGGTGGATCTGCAAAAATTAAATCGAATTTGCGATTGGTATTTTGTTGCGCCCATTGAAAAACATCGGCTTTGATTACTTGCGGAGAAATGCCTAAAACGCCGGCTGTGCTTTTGATGAACTCACAGCATTTGAAGTTTTGTTCAACGCACGTTAAGTTACTCACGCCGCGCGATGCAAATTCAAAAGTGATGCTTCCCGAGCCACTAAAAAGATCCAGAACAGCAAGGCCATCAAATTCAAAATTGTTGTTAAAAATGTTGAACAAGGCTTCTTTAGCTTGGTCGGTAGTGGGGCGAATGGGCAAATTGCCGGGGGGTGAAAATCGTCTTCCTTTAAATTCTCCGCTGATTATACGCATAAATATTGACTGAAATGTGAGAAGTAAAAATAGGGATTTATGCTGTTTAATTCATAAGCCATTTTGTACGGACTCGATTTCAGTATCCACGAACTTTTTTTGAAGTATTTCAACAGTATTTCGTGGATGGCAGAATTTTTTTCTACCTCTCCTGTAAGGAATACAGGGGTGTCGGAAGCGCTGATTTTCATTTGCTCCAGCGTATAGAAGGTATAGTATAAAAAATCTTCGGTAGTTTCAATGGCGTGGGTGGTGAAGAGTTTGAGCTGTCCTTTTTCAAATACCACGATGTCGTAAAATTCACTGTGCATGTTGACGAACAAAATTGCTTCTTTTTCGCTTTTGAATAAGTTGTGCAGTGATAAATAACTTGGCACCACGTGCGGTAAATATTGAATGTCGTTGAACTGTTGATCCATTATTTCTTTTAATGCCAGCGGCACGGTAAACACAGCGTGGGCATTGATGAAATTTATTTCTTTACTCAATACCACGTCGTTTTCGCCAATGGCGCAACTCGTGCTGAGGTAGTCTGATTTTTTTTCTTTCACGAATAGTGCTGTTGGCACCAAAACGTATTTGTTTGAAACAATGGAAAGTGTTGTTTTTTGAAATTTGCGCTTTAGTTGCAGGGGTGATTCGCTGAAAAATTGCTGCAGTCTATCGTTGTCGAATTCGTAGTATTCATTGTTGAGGTTGGTGGTTTCAAAGGCTACTACTTCATTGTCGCGCACATCAAACAAATGCATTTTGATCAAGGCGTTTTCTACTTCTATGTGCAAGTGCAATTCTTCTGCGGCAATTTGAAGCATGCGCTTGTCCACCATTTGCAGCTCCTTCACTTTATTGATAACTTCTGCCTCCATTGTTTGTCTATCGGATGATGTTTGTGCAAATTTACAATATAATTTACTGACGCTTGATCTTATGGTAAAACTAAATGTTTCAGGTTAAA
Organism: Flavobacteriales bacterium; assembly: GCA_947444925.1. Lineage (GTDB taxonomy): Bacteria > Bacteroidota > Bacteroidia > Flavobacteriales_C > JAHEZL01. The sequence continues at coordinate 7,264 of CANFBW010000051.1, forward strand.
TTACTGTTATCTCTGTTTTAATTTTGAAAGATAAAATCGCATACTATTTGGGTCATCAGCCAACGGCCGGTCAAGCGCAGTTGATTGCGATGTTGATTGACTTTTTGCAGTGCGGCATGCACCGTCCCACCTTTGTGTTGCGCGGTTATGCGGGAACAGGAAAAACTTCGTTGATCAGTGCCTTTATCAAAAGTATTCAGGAAGTGAAGATTTCTGCTGTGCTTCTGGCGCCCACAGGCCGCGCTGCTAAAGTGCTGAGTAACTATGCACAGCGACCGGCTTTTACGGTGCACAAAAAGATTTATTTTAATGAGGTGAAAGATGGAATAAGCAATTTCACGCTTCAAAAAAATATTCACAAGGACACGGTTTTTTTTGTGGACGAGGCATCGATGATTGCCAATTCGGGCGGACTCGGTGGCTCCTTCGTTACAAAGGGAGGCAGTTTGCTGGAAGATTTGGTGCGCTATGTTTTTGCGGGAGAGAATTGTCGTTTGATATTTATTGGTGATACTGCGCAGCTTCCACCAGTGGGCATGGACGTGAGCGTGGCGCTCGATAAAAGTTATTTAGAAAAATACATTGGACTGACTGTCTTTGATTATGAACTTACGGAGGTGGTGCGGCAAACAGCACTGTCGGGAATTTTGTACAACGCCACTAAAATAAGGGATCAGCTGAAAGAAAAGTTGCCTGGATATCCATCTATTGAACTTGCCGATTTTCCTGATATAGCTGTGGTAAGCAGTTATGAGGTGGAAGAGATGTTGTCGGACGCCTATGCCAAAGTGGGGGTGGAAAAGGCAATTGTGATTTGTAGGTCTAACAAAATGGCGAATCAGTTCAACCAACAAATTCGTTACCGTGTGCGCTGGCAGGAAGATGAGATCTCGTCGGGTGATTATTTGATGGTGGTAAAGAACAATTATTTTTGGTTGGGCGATGAATCTAAAGCCGGATTTATTGCCAACGGCGACATGGTGTATGTGGAGCGCGTGCTGAAGTTTGAAGAGAAGTACGGTTTTCGTTTTGTGAATTTGCAAATTCGTTTGGTAGACTATCCTGGTGAGCCTGAACTTGAGGTGAAAATTATGCTGGATACGCTGATGACCGATGCGCCGGCTTTAACGCGTGAGCAGTCGAAGCAGTTTTCTGAAAACGTTTATGCGCAATACGCACTTGAAGGTTCGTACAAGACGAAGATTAAAGAAGAGATTAAAAAAAATCCGTATTACAATGCCTTGCAAGTGAAGTTTGGTTATGCGGTGACTTGCCATAAATCGCAAGGTGGACAATGGGATTATGCCTTTGTGGTGCAAGGCTATTTGACCGATGAGATGGTAGATGTGGAGTATTTGCGCTGGTTGTACACGGCCATCACGAGAGCGTCAAAAAAATTGTATTTCGTTAATTTCTCTGAGAAGTTTTTTAAAGAGGGATTGCCTGAGGTGTAAATACTGGCTGAAATTATTTTGCTCCTTTTTCAATTTCTTTCAGCATCAATGCGGCGTCGCTGTCGTCGTTGGTGTTCATTAAAATCACGATAACATATTCTTTGTAAAAACGCAAAGTAGCATTGTAGCCTGGTTCGTGGCCAAAGTACGACATAGGATATTTGTCGAAGCGCAGTTGTTTTCCAGCGAAATACTTCGCTAAATTTTCGGCATTGGCATAAATGTGATGGTGGCCGGTGGTGGCGTCTTCGTAGCGAAAGCCGAGGTCTTTCAATGATTCTTCTATGGTCAATGTACCGACGTCTGTTTTGCGGTGTCCCCAGGCGCGGGGCGGCATTGGTGTATATTCAATATCGTTGTTGGCGACAATTTTTGATTGAAATGCAGCACTCAGTGAAGTGTTGATGCAATCATCATAGCTGCGCATGCTCAATACCTCAATGAGGTAGGCCAGCACAATGTCATTGGTGTTGCAGGGTACAGATTTTTCGCCAGGAGTGAATTCCAAAGCGGGTTTGGATTTATTTATAATCGACAAGATGTCGGCATTGTTTATGTTTTTAGCTTTGTCTTTTAGCTTGATGTTTTCGTCGTCGTAAATGTTGCGGTGGTAAAGTTTTAAGTAGTTAGAAGGCAGTCCTGAACTGTGGTTCATCAGCTGACGCACAGTAATACTCGGGTAAGGAAATTGTGGAAGATACAGCGCTACAGCCGAGTCAAGAGTAAGTTTTTTGTCGGCCACCAGGCGCTCTATTGCGTCACGTGTAAAGAAAGAACTCAGTTCGCCAATCTCCAGTAAATGCTGGTTCGTTAGGGGAATTTGCAAAGGAAAATTTGCCCATCCTCTGCTGTATGAGAAAATAAGACTGTCGTTTTTTACGACAGCAATTTGTCCTGAAAATTGAGGGGCTGCTTTTATTAATATTGAATCAGCAACTTGTGCATTCAGCAGCGCAGTGCAAAAAACAAACACAGCGGTGAGCACTTTGTAGTGCTGCCTCCGCTGTGTTGTAAGTTGCGGCGTATTTGTCATTTATTCAAACACAACGCTCATTTCTACCCTTCTGTTTCTTTGTTTCCCTTCGGGTGTTTTATTGTCGGCTATAGGTTTTGAAGCACCGTAGTATTCAACAATAATGCGCGTGATGACAACGCCTTTACTTGCCAGGTATTTGGCTACTGCTTCAGTTCTGTCTTGCGACAACTTTAGGTTTTTCTTGGCATCGCCTACATTGTCGGTGTGACCGGCAGCGCGCAATTTCCAAGTGTTTTTCTTCACCAACAAGGCTGCTAATTCATCTAATGAAGCAAAGGATTCTGCTTTGATGACGGCCTTTGAAGTTTCAAATTCAAGATTTTGGAAGGCGGTATTTAAAATCTCTTCCTCTTCTTTTTTCAATTCGGGACAGCCTTTATTTGAAGCTGGGCCAGCTGTTTTAGGACATTCGTCGTCTTTGTCGAGAACGCCATCGTGGTCTTCATCACCGTAAGGACAGCCATGATTTTCTTTTGGACCAGCGACAGTTGCACAACTGTCTTGATGGTCGTAGGTGCCATCGGCATCGGTGTCAGGGCAACCGTGGTGCAAGCGCGGGCCTGCCAAGTTTGGACAGGAATCTAATTTATTGACAATAGAGTCGTTGTCATTGTCTGCGCAGCCATGGTAGAGCAGGATGCCTTTTTCATCGGGACAAGAATCCTTCACGTCAATGATTTTATCGCCATCTCTGTCGGGACAGCCATTGAATTCTTTAGGACCAAACACCGTTGGGCAATCGTCTTTTTGGTCCTCTATGCCATCTTTGTCGGTGTCGGGACAGCCTTTGAATTGGCGTAAACCAGGTATTTTCGGACAAGCATCGTCTTTGTCGGTAATGCTGTCTCCGTCGGTGTCGGGACAACCTTTATTGGCCCACAATCCTTTGTCGTCAATACATCTGTCGATGTGGTCAGAAACTTTGTCACCATCGCTGTCGTTTTTCTTGAAGTGCAATGAAGAAACTTTAACGCCAGCGTAGAAATCCAAGCCACTGCTTTGCGCTTCATACAAAAGCGGACCGACATTGCTGGTTCCCAAAAAGAAGGGGCCTATCATTGCGCCAACGCCAATTTTAGACATGCCTAAGTCGTTGTAGCTGATGGGAACATAAATTCCGAACCATTTGTAGTCCCAGCGCGGCGCGATAGAGTAGGAGCTGATTTCGTGCACTTTTGTGCTGAGGTTGTCAAACTTATAGGCTTGGTAAAGTGTGGCATTGATGTAAAATGTTTTCCAAATATGGTAGTCAATCTGTAATGAAAATACCGTTGGCAGATTCACGGTATAATTAGGATTGGTGGGTAATGTAACGAAGGTTTGGTTGATGATGCTGTCAAGTTGTTTAGCACTTGAGGGAATTTCAGTGGCTTTCCAGTGGCTGGCTACCGGTATGAAATCTTTGCTGAAACTTCCACGCTGAAAGGTAATGGCACCAAGGTCGAGAAGCGATGCGCCAATTTTTAGCTTGTACTTATTTTCGTCACGCGAAGGGTTTTGCTTACCGTCCATTTCGTAGGAATACTTATCGCTACCAGGTCTCCATTCGTAAACGAAGCCGATGTCTCCGCCAATTCCTAAGGGGTTTCCAGAGGCAAAGGGATTTAGTGTGCTTCCGCTAAAGTTGTCTAACGTTGAAGAGTGGCCATATGAAAATTTGTCGCCTTGTAGTGAAATGCTGGTGTCAGTTTCAACAGTAACGTTTAAGGCGCTAGAATAGAAATGTGCGGCGGCAAGTCCTTGCAGCATTTTAAGTCGTACGCCTCCTTTGAAATAGTGGTGTTTGGTTTTGTAGATTTCACGACCATAGCTCAAGCCGTATTCTGCCCACGCCATGGTTTGTATGTTGAATCCCTTTTGCAGTAGTGATTTCCCCCAAAGTTGGTAGTTGTCGTAACCGGTGTACATGGCTTGTAGCAGTTCAGACGACACATTGTCGATGTTCATCATCATGCGTATTTTTGAAGTAAAGGCAACCGAGTGTTTTTCGTTGATGGTAAACATAAACGAAGGTCCCAAAATTTGGGTTGACATTGCTAGAGATTTAGGTTCAGCTATTTTACTGAAACCGACATAGTCTGATTGATAGGCAGGGTCACTGATGTTGCCATTGAGAAAGCCTTTCTTTAATTGAAAAAAGTTGTTTTGAAAACTCACGTTTGCACCTAATAGCAATATATCGAGTTTGTAGCGATTGTCAACAATGGATGCCGGCTGCAAGTCAATGCCATTTACACCAGCGTAATTGCTGCTGAGGTAGCCGCCAAAATCTTGAGCGAAAGCAGTAATGGAAAATGTTGCCATTAATAGAGAGAACAGTTTTTTCATAAGTAGGTGGCGCTATTTCAGCAATTTTCTGATTTGTGAAAGACGTTTTTTGTGCACGTCAATATCTTGTGTCATCTTGGCTACCTTCTCTAAAAGGTCGATGAGCATTGGGTTGTCTTTTTTGGTGTGTTTGAAAAATCCGAGGTTGTTTTCGAATTTCGCTTTTTCTTCTTCGAGTTTTGTAACCTGCTCTTTAGAGTGGTTGAGCTCACGCTGAAGCAAATCTGTACTGTTGATTTCGGCATATGCTTCTAAGCGCACGTTGAACACTGTGTTGGTAATTTCGCTTGCACTTTTGCCGCTCGCACTCAGTTTGGCATGGATGCTTTCGTTGAAACTTTTATTCATTTCTGACGAAAGGTTACGCACTTGTCCATCCAACAAAAACCATTGCTTTAATACCGCCAATACATCAGCTTCGGCAGTGGTGGTGGCCAGCTGGTCGAGCAATGTTTTTTTGCCCGATAATGATTGTTCAAAGTTTACTTTTTCTTGGTCTTTTGTTTTGCGCAAGTCAACAAAAAAGAGGTTGCAGGTGTCTTGAAATTTTTTCCAAAGCTTTTGCTCATCACGTGGATGCGCTTGTCCGAGATTTTTCCAATTGCGTTGCAGCTGCGTGAGCATTCTGGTTTTGTCTTCGTAGCTGTCGGTGACATTGGCAATAATGGCTTCTGCCTTATCGCACAGACTTAGTTTTTCATTTTTGTTTTTTTTCTGTTCTTCTTTTAGACCTTCATAAAACAATGATTTTTCTTTGAAAAATCGGTCGCAAAGTTCTTTATAGGTCTCCCACAAAACGTTGGAATTTGCCTTGGGAACAAAGCCAATTTGCTTCCATTCTTTTTGTTTTTCAATGATTAAATCTGTTTTTGCTTTCCACTGCCTTTCCTTTGCGCAAGGCTCTTCCAGAAGCGTTGTGAGGTAGCTGATGATGGCCTCTTTTTTCTGCAAATTTTCTTTTTCCTTTGTTTTAGAGGCTTCTTTTTTCTCGGCCAATTTATCAATTACCTTTTGTGAGGCATCTTTAAATTTTTGCCAAAAATCATCTTGCATTTCGCGTTTGACCGGACCAGTTTCAAACCATTGTTTTTGCAATACGCGGAAACCGTCACCTATTGAACTTTCTTTGTTGAGAAGCTCACCAAGTTGTGTCAATATTTCTTCCTTAATTTGTTGGTTGCGCTTGAAGTCGTGGTCTTTAATGGCTTTGTACAGGTTGAGGTTGTAGTTGAAATCCTCCAATAATTTGTGAAACAATTGATTTGCTTGACGCACTTCGGCTGAAGAATGGTCTTCAATGGCGCCCCATTCGGTTTGCAATTCTTTTTTGATTTGTATGGCCTTGCCTATTTCTTGTTCATTTTGAATCAAGTCTTGCAGTTTCGCTACCAAACCTTGTTTCGCTGACAGAATTTGATCTTTCTTCTTTTCGGCGGCAGCTTTCTCTATACCGAGTTTGGCTTGAAAGTGCTGTATCAGTTTTTGAAACGCTTCTTTTTGTTCGACTATGACTTTCGTTGATTCCTCTTCAGTGTCTGTTTTTTCTTGGGAGATGAGGCTTTCTAAGAATTCATTTTTCAATAATTCAATAGCATTTTCTTGACCAATCATTGCGTTTGACGCAAGGATGGCCTCTATTTTTTGTAAAATCTCGTTCGTCATTTTTATTACTTAGCCCGTAAATTTATTGGAAAACATCCGAATATAAAATCATTCGGCGAATAAATTTATGAGTTCGTCAACATGGAAGAAGCTTCCGCGGACTGAATTGGAGAGAATAATGATGGTGCCATGCACTTCAGGAACCCTAATAAACAAAGATTTGTAGCCCTTCCACCAGCCGCTGTGATAAACGATTTGTTTGAAGTTGGTGTTGCTTCGCAAGCGCCATCCTAAACCATACGATCCGCCTTGCGTGTTCGCTTTTTCATGTGGAGTGAAGGCTTGGGCTAAAAGTGATTTTGGCACCAACTTTCCGTCGTACAGTGCTTGGTCAAATTTTAAGAGGTCGTAAACACTTGAATACATTCCTTTGTCACCAACAACACCGTCGAGGTAGTCGTAGTAAAGTGGACGAAGATCGGCCAAGTGTCCGTATGTAGCATTTACTAGTTCGCTGCGGTTTTTGTTGTTGAAGATGCGTGTGTTTTCCATTCCAATGGGTAGGAAAATAGAGTCTCTCATATATGTTTCATAAGGCATATGAGAGATGTGTTCGATGATGGACGCCAGTACTAAGTAATTGGTATTGTTGTAGTAAAAATGCGAATTTGGACGACCGCCACCAGCGCCATGTTCATTGAAAAGCTTTAGTACATCTTGATTGGTAATGCTGCCTTCACAATATCCCCAGTGTTCGTCGGTATAATACATGTAGTTGGGAAGTCCGGAAAAATGCGACAGTAAATTTTCAACTGTAATGCCTTTGAAGTTAAAGTTGGGCAGTATTTGATTTACGGTGTCGGTTAGGGCCAGTTTCTTTTGGCTAATCAAACGAAGAATTGCGAAAGAGGTAAATGGTTTTGTTGCTGAAGCCAATTGGAAAGTGGAGTTCATGCAAATACTATCGTCACGTCTTTTGTAGTCGCCTAACCCTTGACAGGCCTCGTATAATATGTTGTCGTCTTTTGCAACTAAGATGGTTCCGCTGAAAAAACTATTGTCTAATTTTTTGTCGAGAAACAATTTTATTTTGTTCACTAAAACACTGTCTACTGGGACTGGCGGGTGAACGATCACTGCGTTTTCTGCGCTGCTGTGTTCGTTGTTGCTGCTTGCTTCACTGTTTTCGCTTCCACAAGAAAACATTAATACAGTGGTGAGACTGAGAATAGTAGCGGATATCAACTTGTTTATAACCAAAATTCTATTAGTACCTTTGCGGAAGTGGAACAATATTTGTTAATTCACATCGGTAAATCTAAATTATATAACAAACAGATGAAAAACATTTACTCATATTTTACTATCGCCTTATTGTTAATAATTTTTGCCTGTAATGGTCCGAAGAGTTTAACGCGCAAGGGGAACAAGCTTTCTGAAGCAGGGATGTATAAGGAGTCTTCTGAATATTTTTTAAGGGCATTGTCAGCAAAGCCTGATTTTGTAAAAGCTAAAGTGGCGCTGAAGACAAGCGGTCAGCATGTGATTGATGATCAGGAGTCTATTTTTTTTAAGGCATTAAATTCAGGCGACAAAAAAACAGCGGTATATGCTTTTATAGAAATGAAAACTTTTAAAGACAGAGTTTCTGCTGCAAAGGTGGAACTTAGTTTTCCGTCGCAATACCAAGATGATTTTGAGCAAGTGAAGCTGCAGTATCTTGACGAGCGCTTTGCGGCAGCAAATGAATTGTTGGGAAAAGAAGAATTTGGTGCTTCGGAGATCATTTTCAATGAAATTATTTTTTTACAACCCGACTACAAAGATGTAGCGTCCTTGAAAAAATACGCACACATAGAGCCTATTTATCGTCGCGCAGTGGATGCCGTTAAAAAAGAGAAGTACAGATCGGCATATTATGCTTTCCAGGAAGTGGTACAGCAGCAAGAAGATTATAAAAATGCGAAAGCGATGATGGCAGAAGCCTTGGCTGATGCGCAGTACACAATTGCATTTATGCCATTTGAAAATGTTACGTATGAGAGAGGTGCTTCAGACCACATTGCTGCAAAATTGATGAATGATGTGCTTCAAAATAAGGGACCATTTTTAAAAGTAATTGATCGCCAACATATTGATGTGTTGTTGAAGGAGCAAAAGCTAGGTATGATTGGTGCCGTGGATGAGCGTTCTGCAGCAAATGCGGGTAATATGATTGGCGCGAAGGCAATTTTAATGGGGAAACTTTTAGAGGTTAAAGTGTCGGAAAATCCTGTTGTTTCGCAACGCATTAAGGGATATGAGGCTTATCAGGTAAAGAAATTGAATCCGCAGAATGGACAATATTATACAGAAACAAATTACAACAAAGTGAACTATGTGGAGTACACTGGAAATAGGCAGGTGACTTCTTCATTTCAGTACAAATTGATTTCTACAGAAACGGGTGAAATTTTGATGTCAAGTATTGTCACTGAAACATCAGCGAGCACCTTGCATTACGCGTCATATGATGGCAATCGTTCGCTGTTGTATCCGGGAACCTGGCTGTCACAAACACAAAACAATACCAGTGATAAAGTGTATACTGGTAGCAATGAGAAGAAACAGCTTGATGCACTTTTTTCGGCACCTCGAACTTTAAGTTCTAGAGAAGTGTTGACCTCTGCATTGTATGATAAAATAGGTGCAACAGCGGCTCAAGCGGTTTACAGTTTTAATCCAGAAAATAAATGATGAAATTTAATATAGTGCTGCTTTTGTTTTTTTTCAGTGCTTGTCAATCGGCTCATAAGGAAGAAAGTGCTGTTGGGAAAACAGAAGCGAAGGCAATGCCTGATTGGGTAAATACTCGTCCTGTTGACGGTGGTTATTATGTTGGGATTGGTTATGCTTCAAAAAAAAGTTTTCCTTCTGATTATTTGGAGGCAGCGCGAAAAAATGCGTTGAATAATTTGGCGGCAGAAATTTCCGTGAATATTTCTACGGAGTCAGTGCTGTCGCAGTTGGAGTCGGACAATCTATATAAAGAGCAATTTCAGCAAGATATTCGCGTAACAGTAAATGAGCAAATAGAAGGTTATGATCAGGTGGAAGCGTATGAAACAAAAGAATCGTATTGGGTTTATTATCATTTGTCAAAGGCGGATTATTTAGAGCGTAAGCAGAAGTTGTTGAAAGACGCAGTGAATCAAGGCAAGGATTTTTTGCTAAAAGCGCGTGTTTATAGAAATGACGGTCGTTTTAAAGAAGCTGCTATTGCTTATATCTCAGGAATCGAGAAGATAAAAAATTACCTTGACCAATCTTTGGAAACTGACTTGGAAAACCAAAAAGTATTTTTGGGAAATGAATTATTCAATGGTTATCGCTCATTGGTTAATGAAATAGTAATCGATTCTGAAACGGAGGTTTTTAGAGTAAAAATGGGCGATGCCGGCATTGTTAAGTTTACGGTAAAAAATGGCGACGGGAAATTAATGGTTGGAGTTCCAATGGTAGCTGAATTGAAGAAGCAAATGCATTCGTATTCCGAAGTGCTTAGTGACGCGACAGGCTCCGTAAAGGTGGAGTTGGGGAAGGTGTCACGACAAACGCAAGAGCAATATGTTAGTGTTCAGCTCAATGTCAAACAATTACTTAAGGAGTCAGGCGCTTCTGCTATTGTTACAAAAGTGCTGAACCTAGCCAACCCTTCACCTGATGTAGTGCACATTGAAGTTCAACCTGTATATGTTATGGTTAAGTCGGTAGAAAAGAACAATGGTCACCCTGTGGTGAAAAACATTTTGGATATGGCTTTACGAGAAGGTTTGGCGGCAAAAGGTTTTATTTCGGTAAGTGCGATTGAAAAAGCCGATTTACTCATTGAAATTCATGGGGAGTCATCGGATGCGGGCAGCTCTCAGCAGTCGGATTTTCAGTTTTTCTCTTCCACATTGAATGTTGATGTGGTTTTTAAAAACATAAAAAACATGACGGAGTTGTATCAAACATCTTTGCATGCGGTGAAAGGTGTGCAGCAGTCTTATGATAAAGCGGCCGATGATGCTTATATGAAAGCTGCGAAAAAGATGAAAATGGCGGTTGTCGACGATTTCGTCAAAGTATATTGCGAATAAAAAAAATCCCTACTTTTATGCACTTTGTTTTTTTACACTATTGTTTATTAATGCTATGAAGTTGAATTTCTGTAAGATAGTTGTTGTGTTGTTGCTTTCGTTGTGCGGTGTTGAGTTGTTGGCGCAAGCTAAAACGTTGGAGCTGGTTGGTTTTGCTAAAGATAAAGGAAAGCCGGTAGCAGGTGTGCACATTACTGTTTTTGATGGATCAACCCTTGTAACCGAATATACGACCACAGGAAATGGTCGCTATGAATTGTATTTGGATTACAACAAAGATTTTAAGGTAGTAATTGAGAAGGACGGATACGTAAAAGAGATTATGACGGTGAATACTATTTTGCCTAAGGATTTCCCGCTTGAAGACAATTCAAAAGACGTTTACTTGAAAATGTATGCCTTTCCAAAAGATGGTTCTGAGTTGAAGTTTGAGGAGCCAGTGGCCAAAGTATTTTTTCAAGAAGACATCCAAGATTTTAATTACGATTTGAGTTATGCCAAATCGATCAAAGCAAAGTTAGACGATCTAGAAAAGAAAATTGACGATAAAAATATAGTGGTTGATGCCGGAAAAAAGAATCTAGGCGACCAAGCGTCGAAAGCCGCGTTTGATCAACAGAAGGCAGAGCAGGAAGCGCTCAAAGCAGAAGCAATTAAATCGGCTGAAGGCGCTCGCTTGAAAGAAATTGAGGCGAAGAAGAAAGAGGCTGAATTGAAATTGAAAGCGGATGCAGATCGTTTAGCGGTTGTGTCGTCAAAGCAATTGGAAGATGCTGCTAATAAAGCTGCGGCTGAGGAAAAGGCAAAAAGAGATGCAGAGTTATTGAAGATAGAAGCGGACAAGGAAAAGGTGCGTTTAGCGGCGGCTGACGCTAAGAAAAAAGCTGATGAAGAGGAGCGCAAAAGGAATGAAGAAGAGCTAAAAATGAATGCCGCTAAACAAAGCGCTGATGCAGAAAGGCAATTGTTAGAAGAACGTAAAAAGCAAGAGGAGGAAGAAAGATTAAAGGCTGAAAAGGCCGCTGAGGCCGCTAAAATTGCGGTCGAAGAAGCGAAGGCGAAAGCAATAGCAGATGAAATAAAGCGCAAAGAGGATGAGGCTGCAAAAATTAAGGCAGAAGAAGATAGAATGAAGTCGGAAAAAGCCGCTGCACTTGCTAAAAAAGCAGATGAAGACAAGAAAGCGAAGGAGGCGGAAGAGCAAAGATTGGCTGCCAAAGCTGCAGAAGAGGCACGTTTAGCAGAAGAAGCTAGGAAGGTAGCGGAAGCTGAAAAAGCCAAAGCCGATGAACAACAGAGATTAGAGGAGCTTGCTCGAAAAGCGGAGGAGGCTGAGCGATTGAAAAAGCTAGAGGCTGAGGCCAAATTGAAATCTGAAGCCAATGAAATGTTGCGACTCGAAGAGGTTCGTAAAGCGAGGGAAGCGCGGGAGAAAATTGAGCTCGATTTAAAAAAGGCAGAAGAAGAAAAGCTACGCGTGGAAGCTGAAAGTTTGCGTTTAAAGGCGCTTGAAGAAGCCAAGGTGAAGGCCGAGCAGGATTCGGTGCGCAATGCTTTGCTTACCATTAGCAAGCGTCAGGTTGAAGAGGAAAAAGCAAAGGCCGAATTGGCAAAACAAAAAGAAGAAGCGGCAATGAAATTGGCCGAAGAGGCGAGAATTAAGGCTACAGAGGAGAAAGTAAAGGCTGATGCTGCAAAAGCTGCCGCTGATGCTGCTGAAAGTAAACGTAAAGAGGAAGAAGAACGATTGGCTGTTCAAGAAGAAGTTGCGCGAAAAATTGCTGCTGCCGCCAATGCCAAAGCTGCAGAAGAAAAGCGATTATCGGAACTGAAGGCATTGCGACAAAAAGCAATTGCCGATTCTATGTCGGCAATCACAGTTCAAGAAGGACTTGCCCAGAAAGCTGCAGAAATAGAGCGAAAACGCAAAGAGGAAGCGATTGCACGATATAAGGAAAAATTGCAACAGGATCAGACGACCATTGTGAAAAGCACTGACACGAAGGAAGTTGATTTCACTAACAAGGAGCAGAAGGAACAATATCTTTCCGAACTTGCTCAAAAGTACCCAGAAGGAATTACTCGCGAAAGTGTGACGGAAGCAAAGCGCATTATTAATAAGGTGATTGTTGTGAAGGCCGGAAAAGCTGATGAATACAAGGAAGTGAAGTACAGTTATGGTGGAGTGTATTATTTTAAAAACGGAACTTCTATCACTGCAACGGCATACAATAGCGAGACAAAGTAGTTCGGCTGAAATTGTGGTTTCGTCGCAATTTTTCAGGAATTCACATTATAAAAATCAATGCTTGGCGCAATTCTTTCTATGTCAATGCTGTGATAAAGCGCAATTCTTTCTTATTTTCGCACTTGAATTAACTTTTTCCGCTCTTAACATCCTGTCATGAAATTACTTATCAGAAAATATATAGGGCTCATTGCAATGAGTTTTTTACCCATGGTTCTTTCGGCCCAAAAACCGACTTTAGAGATTGTTGGATATACCAAAGAAAAAAGCAAAGGCGTAGGTGCTGCGCATGTTACGGTTTATGAGGGCGCTGCAATAGTGACGGAATACACAACTAGTGATATCGGTCGATTTGTTTTTCATCTTGAATACAATAAAAATTTCAAGGTCGTGATCGAGAAGACTGGCTATGTCAAAGAAACAATGTTGATCAACACGGCGCTTCCATCTGGATTTCCCCAAGAAGATATGTCAATGCAAGTTCAAGCGCGAATGTTTGCATTTCCAAAGGACGGAACAGATTTTACATTTGACGAACCTGTCGCTAAGGTTGTATTTATGCCTAGTACAGAAGTTTTTTTAGCTGAAGCCGCTTATGAAAAAACAATCAAGCCAAAATTGGATGATTTGGAAAAAAAGATAGCTGAAAAGGATTTGCCTTCTGGGCAACCTACAACTGCTCAAGCGACCGAGGCGGAAAAGGCTAAGCAGGCATTTCGATATGAATTGACACTTAAGAATAGCGATGCTTACAAGTTCAATAAGTTGCAAGAAGAGGCAAGATTGGTTGCGGAAAAGAAGGCAGCTGAGGAAAGAGCGATTGCGGCGAAAAAGGCTGCAGAAGAGAAGGCATTGGCTGAAAAGTTAGCTGCCGAGAAAGCAGCAGCCGAAGCAAAGGCACTAGCTGAAAAATTGGCTGCTGAAAAATTGGCGGCAGAGATTAAGGCAGCAGAGGAAAAGGCGCTCGCAGAAAAGCTAGCAGCTGAGAAAAAGGCAGCAGCCGAGAAAGCAGCAGCTGAAGCAAAGGCATTAGCAGAAAAACTAGCAGCCGAGAAGAAAGCAGCAGAAGAAAAAGCATTGGCTGAAAAGATAGCGGCAGAAAAAGCAGCGGCAGAAGCAAAGGCACTGGCTGAAAAGTTAGCTGCTGAGAAGAAAGCAGCAGAAGCAAAGGCGCTGGCTGAG
>CANFBW010000052.1 GCA_947444925.1 Flavobacteriales bacterium
CAAGAAATACAGCATCGTAGTGAAGTCAGCGAACTACAAAGATTTCACTTATTCATTTGAACCGAAGTCGGTGTTGAAAGATGGTCGAGTAGTGATCAAAGCACAAATGGATCCACTTCCAAAAGAAGCAGTGCGCGTGAAAAAAACACTTCCACAGGAGGCAGCGTCAGCTGTTAAAACAAGTATGGTTGACGAGGAAAAGGAAGTGGTCGTTGAAAAAATAGTGAGCAATGGAATTGTGCAAGATGTAAAAGTGGAAGCACCGCAAAAGATAATGAAGGATGCACCATACAGCGGATTGGGGTGGCGCAAGGAAGGTGATAAAGCCAATGCACGATTGATTGCTATCAATGGTTCTAGTATATTGAAAAATGAATCTTTTGTATTGAAAAACGATCAAGTGGTTATCGGTACCTTGCGTTCAGACAGTGCCGGGGTATTGACTTTGAAGGGATTGGAGATCGATGGTATTTATACTCTTGAGCCAAGCAGCGACAAACAAATGGTGCCTTTTGCTTTCACACCAACGCTTGAATTGCCTAAGAATGCGCAGCAAATGGTGTTTTCAAATAAAGCGTCTGCTTTGACCAATGTGGTTTTAGACAATGAGATTCCATATGAAATAGCGGACATAGAAGCTGAGTTTTCCCTGCTTCCGGATGGTGTTAATGGCACTGAAAGAGTGGTGGGGCAAGTGCTGCTGAATAACAAAAGATGCGCCGATATCAACGTTGAAATAATGGTAGATGGTAAGCTGCAAAGTTTGACAAAAACCAATAGAAAGGGAGTTTTTGTTGCGTACATGGATAGAAGTCAGAAGAATGTTTTGGGTCTGTCTATCAACGAATCAAATTACAAAGTTCCGCTTACAGCAAAAGATTTTGTGCTGCGACGAAAATATGCTGAAGTAACGGTGAATATTGACGATTATAAAGCGCGAAGTGTGGCGAGTGCAAGTCCGTTGAGCATTGAAGGTGCATTTATTCAAGGTCCGCTTGAAATTATGAAGGGCAATCAATTGGCACCAAATACCAGAGTTCGTTTTATTCCGGCACATGGCGCACCGATCGAATATACGACGGATGCCAATGGTAAAATTAATTTGAAACTCGCCAAAGACGAAGTTTATTCGGTGGAGTTTCCAGACGATATGGCTTTTCAAAAAAGCGCATTTGTTCCTTTTTTACACAGCTCTAAAAATGCGCCTTTGTCATTCAAAGCAAAGGAAGGATTGGTCAGCAAAGTGGCAATGCCTTATCAGTTGAAAGACCAGAATGGACATATTCTTGCAAATAAAAGTTGCATTGTGATGGACAAGGGTGGCTTCAGTTCTTTGCTTAAAACCGACGCGAATGGTCATTTGCCTCCGGGCTTTGCTTTCACCGCAAGTGCAAAAATAATTGTGCAGGAAAAGGGTGTGGTGTATACCCAAAACATCGCGTCATCCCTGTCGGCTGACAGTGTAATGGCAATCAATACATCAGCAATTAATGTTGAAAAATCACCTTTGCCTGAAGAAATTTCTGATTTGGTGTTGGATGAGTATGCTGCTGAAATTGAGGCAGCGGTGCCTGTGTCGGCGAACCAATCTAAAATGATAGTGCGCATTCAGAATGCACAAATGATCGGAGCTAAATTGATTGTTAGCGATGGCGTTAATATTGTAAAAGAGTTGACCATTGAGAACAACATGATTGGTTTCACTTTACCAAATGACAAAAAATACACGCTGTCGATTAAGGCCGACAGCTATAGAGATTACAATTATTCGTTTGCACCCAAAGCCATTGCGAAAGACGGTCGAATTGTAATTAAAGCAACGCTGATCAAAGCGCCTGTGCGTGCTACGATGGAGGTGATTGGTATCGTAACCAGTGCCAATTCTCCTTTGTTTGAAGTTGACGTAAGGGTGTTTGAAGAAGGGGAAACCTTTGGTAGAGTGCTCAGCGATCATGATGGTGCTTATTCTTTCGTGTTAAAGAGTCAGACGGTGTATTCAATTTCAGTTCGAAAAGATGGTTTTGAATCAAAGCAATATTCATTTATCCCTAAGCAATTGATTGAAACAACAGGGAAATTGGAAGTTAATTTCGATTTGGCTTACCGTCAAAAAGTGAAGGTGAGTGGACAGGTTATGGCTGACAACAAGCCTGTTTCTAATGCTTTGGTGCAAGTGTACGATGAGGATTTAATGGTTGCTAAAACGAAAACGGATACCTCAGGGAAATACGAATTGGAGTTGCGTGAAAAAGAAGATTATGTAATGTCGGTAACGAAGGAAGGCTTCTTTCAAAACAACTTTTCTGTCGTGACTAAAGAAGCGGGATTGCAAGAAATGAACGTGAATTCAAATGTGAAATTAGAGGAGATTGTGAGTAACAAGTCGGTGCAAATACCAAACATTTATTTTGACTACAAGGTGGTGAAGTTGACCGAGCGTTCTATTGTTGAACTCGATAGGTTGGTGGTGTTTTTGAAACTTAATCCGAATATTAAATTGTTGGAAATTTTGGCACATACCGATGAAGTAGGTAGCAATGAATACAACTTGGCCCTGTCAAAAAAACGCGCCGATGTGGTGGTGGAATATTTAATCAAGAAAGGCATTCCTCGTCAAAAGCTTTCGCCGCGAGGTTTAGGGGAAGAAGACTTGGTTGTGCGCAATGCGACAACGGATTTTGACAGCGAACGAAACCGTAGAACGGAATTTAGAGTAATACTGCAATAGAAATAGTACTATGAGCGAAGAAATATTAAAAGCGCTGATGCAGCTTTTTGCCATCATTACCAAACAAGATGGCGTGGTATCAGAGCTGCAGCGTAAAAGAGTAGAAGCTTTTTTAAAGCAACAAATTAGTCCCAACCAAGTGCCCGAATATCTTTTGCTTTTCGACAAGCACTCTGGTTACGATCTGCAAGGCAAGGAAGGTGAAGAGGGTGTTGTGAAAAAGCAAACGTCGGTGAACGACTCTGTGAAAACACTGGGTATTTGTAAAAAAATAAACAAGACGCTTGAGCAAAAACAGAAAATAGTGGTGTTTGCGCGTATTTTGGAAATGGTATGGACGGATAAAATTATCTCGCCGCTCGCCATGGAAATCATTGATACGATTGCCAATGTTTTTAAAATTGAGAAAGAGGAGTTTGATGATATAAAGAAATTCATTTTCGATGAAGACGTAAAAGTCAACCAATCTCCCAATATTTTAATTGTCGATGGCATTGCGCCAAAAGGAAAAAGCAAAGGCGGTAAAGAAAAGAAAGAAGAAAACTTAAAGCACATCTACTATGAAAATTTCACGGGTGCCGTGCAGTTTTTAAAAGTGAATGCTGTGGAGTTATACTTCGTGAAAGTATTGCACGCCCACAGTTTATATATGAATGGTTTGCCCATTAATGAGGCGCAAATTTACATTTTTCCCAACGGGAGTACCATCAAATTGCCTACTGGTAAACCCATTTATTACAGCGAAATTTCTGCTCGTTTCTTGAAAGATAAGTTGGAGACCAACATTACTTTTAACGCTCTTGATATTGAATACAAATTTCCAAATGGTGCCATAGGTTTACAAAACATCAACATCTCTGAAGAAACAGGAAAGTTGGTGGGCGTGATGGGTGCTTCTGGAGCGGGAAAATCGACCTTGCTGAATATTTTAAATGGCAATGAAGCGCCAACCAAAGGCCGCGTTTTGATCAATGGTATCGACATTCACAAGGAAAGAGATAAAGTAGAAGGCGTTATTGGTTATGTGCCGCAAGACGACTTGTTGATTGACGAATTGACGGTTTATGAAAACTTGTTTTACAATGGTAAATTGTGTTTGAACAATTTGACCGACGAGCAACTCGACGAGCGCATCATACATTTGCTGAAGAGTTTGGATTTGCTCATGACCAAGGATTTGAAGGTGGGCAATGTGATGGAGAAAACAATTTCAGGCGGACAGAGAAAACGTTTGAATATTGGTTTGGAATTACTGCGCGAACCTTCGGTGATGTTTGTTGATGAGCCTACTTCGGGGTTGTCATCGCGCGACTCTGAAAATATTATGGATCTCCTGAAAGAGTTGACTCTTAAAGGAAAAATCATATTTGTGGTTATCCATCAACCATCGTCCGATATCTACAAGATGTTTGACAAAATGTTTATTTTGGATACCGGTGGATTCACCGTTTATTATGGCAATCCTGTTGAAGCGCTGTTGTATTTTAAGCGGAAATCCAATCAAGTTGATCAGGCTTCAGGCGAATGCGTGAGCTGTGGAAACGTGAATCCTGAATTGATTTTCAATATTATTGGCGCGAAGTTGGTGGACGACTATGGACGTCATCTCGATAAAAGAAAAGTGTCGGCCAAGCAGTGGAATCAGTACTATGAAGATGAAATGCGTGTGGAGGTGGTAGAAGATGCCAAAGACCAGCCGCCCAATTCGCTTTTCATTCCATCTCGCTTGAAACAGTGGTGGATTTTTGTTACCCGTGATGTATTGTCGAAGTTGAAAAACAATCAATACATGCTGATCAATAGTTTAGAAGCCCCAGCTTTGGCTTTGGTGTTGGCGATGATTGTGAAGAATGCTACCGATTCGAGTAGCTATAATTTCTTTAAAAATGACAACGTTCCTGCGTACATTTTTATGAGCATTGTGGTGGCCTTATTTATGGGATTGACCATTAGTGCTGAGGAGATTATCAAGGACAGAAGAATATTGAAAAGAGAAAAGTTTTTAAACTTGTCGCGCATCTCTTACTTATTGTCAAAAGTGGCAATTTTATTCACGATATCTGCCGTGCAAACGCTCTTGTTTGTGCTGGTAGGGAATTACATACTTGATATCAAAGGGATGTGGTGGGAGTTTTGGTTGGTGATGTTTTCTACATCGTGTTTTGCCAATATTTTGGGCCTCAATATTTCGGCAAGTTTTAATTCAGCTGTGACAATTTATATTTTGATTCCGCTGATTTTAATTCCGCAAATGATTCTGTCGGGAGCGATGTTTAGCTTTGATAAAATCAACAAAATATTGGGAGGTGAAGGTAAGGTGCCATATGTTGCTGAGGTGATGGTTTCGCGCTGGGCATTTGAGGCTTTGGCAGTAGAGCAATTTCAAAACAATGATTCTGAAAAAGACATGTTTATTTGGCACAAACTTGAAAGTGATCTGAACTATCGTTTGGCATATTATATTCCTGAAATTAAATCGCGCCTGAGTCAGTGCAGTAATTTGCGCGACAACAAGAGCGATTCGGCCACCGAAATATTTGATGAAAATTTAGCTGCAATTCGCCATTCTATCGAAAGAGAAAATAAGAAGTTGCCTAAAGAAAAGCAGTTTTTGGAGACCAGTTTGATTTCTCCTAAAAATTACGATGACGTGGCAGCTACTAAGTTAAAGGCATACATGGACACTTTGAACGACTTTTACTCAGTGTACTTTTCACAAGTAACGTCTTTGATTGAGAAAAAAGTGGATGCAATGTCGGCCTTACCAGGCGATCAAAATTATGCTTACAAGAGAGAACATTTTACCAATGAAAGCTTAGAAAGCCTCTTGAAAAACATAACAGCGAGCAAGAAAATTAAAATCATCAATGGTCGTCTTGAACAAATGGTTGATCCAATATACCGAACACCATATCCTAATAAAATTGGTTTGCGTTCGCATTTTTACGCCCACATTAAACCCGTTTTTGGTGTTTATGTACCTACTTTTTGGTTCAATATCGTGGTGATTTGGTTAATGAGTATTGTTGCTTTTGTTGCGCTTTACTTTGAATGGTTGTTGCGTTTTATCGACCGAATGTCGCGAGTGAAAATGCCTAAGGTTAAAATCCCTATTGTTCCTACAATTTGGAAAGGAATCGTTTGGTTTTTTTCAAAATTGAAATTCAAAAAGAAAGTAAAATTGGCTACTGCCAACGAAGATGCTTCTAAAATAGAAACACCTGCTGCTCCTATAAAAACAGTTGCTCCAGTTGCTGAAAAAGCTGCGCCGGCTGCTGCGCCAATGGCGTTAAAAGCAGAAGTTCCTGCGGTGGAAAAACCGGCAGCTGCTGAAACGCCTGTTGTTGTGAAAATAGAAACGCCTGCTGTTGAACAAAAAGATATCACAGCAACAGAAATAAAAAATACGGAAGCGCCAAATGAGGAGGCGCCAAAAGCGTAAAAAAACATCCTATGAAATACAAAATGATCACCTTGTTGTTTTTGTTTTCCGTTGTGGTTTGCAGCGCGCAAAAAAAGAAAGACGCGCCGAAAGACAAAGCAAAAGAAACCATTAATGAAGTCAGCGACTCGTTGATTGAAGTTATTGATGCTGATTTTGAACTGCAAGTCAACTATTATGACGATGGAGCGAAGATGGCCGAAGGACGCTATTCCCGAGTGGGCTTGTGGAAATTTTACCATCCCAATGGCAATGTTGAGTTGGAGGGGAAATACAGCGACAACAAAAAAGACAGCATTTGGACACACTATGATATTGACGGTTATAAAATGACCAATGGAACTTTGGTGAAAGGTGTGAAAGACGGACTGTGGACCATGTGGTTTCCCACCGGGAAGAAACGTTACGAATTACTTTTTAAAAGTGGAAAACTCGACGGAAAAGTAGAAGGCTGGTATGACACAGGAACTTTATGCAAAGAAGAGTATTACACCGAAGGAGTAAAAATTGGCATTTGGAAAGCATGGTACAATACTGGTCAAAAAAGAAGCGAAGGTGCATACTCTAATAATGTGAAAACAGGTCCGTGGACGACCTGGCATTGGAACGGCAGAATTGAATCCGAAGGCGAATACGAAAACGACCAAAAAGTGGGGCGTTGGACGCGCTACGACGATCAGGGTGAAATAGTGGAACGTAAAACATTTGGTGCAGCTAAAGCCCACTAGTTTTTTCTGGCACGCGGTGCATGCTGTTTGATTTCACACTGCTATTTTTTTCTTTTAAAGTTGATTAAATTGATCAGCAGAAATTGTTGTGCTGTTGTTTTGCTTTCCGCTTACGCCTAAATTTTTGCCCAATTTTTATTGAAATGATATTTTCTGTCGTGGTATATGTTTTGACTCTTTCAGTTAAAAAAATTAGATGGATAGATCAATCATTTACTACGGATGGGCACCGGATTTGCCCGATCATCGTGACTTTGCGTATGCTGCTCCTGCAGCGCTGCTGCCTACATTGCCAAAAAAAGTAGACTTGCGAGAGCACTGTCCTGCGGTTTACGACCAAGGTCAGCTTGGCTCATGCACAGCAAATGCAATTGCAGGTGCTTTTCAGTTTGGATTGATGAAGCAGCATGCTGCTTCATTTGTGCCGTCTCGTCTATTCATTTATTACAACGAAAGAGTGATGGAGCATACGGTTCAAATTGATAGCGGCGCCCAAATTAGGGATGGTATCAAAAGTGTGGACAAACAAGGCGTTTGCCATGAGAAAAATTGGCCATACTTAATTTCTAAGTTCACACAAAAACCAACAAGTCCTTGCTATGAAAAAGCTTTAAAGCACCAATTGTTGTCTTATCAGCGCGTACCAACTGATCTCAATCATTTGTTAGGTTGCTTGGCAGAAGGATATCCTTTTGTATTTGGTTTCAGTGTTTATGAATCTTTTGAAAGTGCTGAAGTAGCTAAAACGGGTGTGGTGCCGATGCCAACTTTAAATGAACAAATGGTTGGTGGTCACGCAGTATTGGCTGTTGGCTATGACAGTACTTCAAAGAGATTTATCGTTCGAAACAGTTGGGGCAATAAATGGGGACAAAAGGGATATTTCACAATACCCTTTCAATATTTAACCAATTCAAATTTGGCTGACGATTTTTGGACCTTGCGTTTATTGGAAGAAAATCCTGAGTTGATAAAAAAGAAAGTGTTGCGCGGAAAATCAAAAGGTGAAGCGCTGTAATTTCGATGAAAGCGGTGTCTTAAGTTATTTAGCGCGGAATAGAAGAGTATTTAATACTTGCAGACTCTACCAAAATCGGTAAAGCAGTGCTTCTATTCCAAGCAGAAGGATTGCTAAAATAATGAAATGGTGCCAGTAGTCCTTTTTGTTTAGTGCGTCGAGTGCTGATGCACTCGATTTCATTTCACCTTGTTCGATAATGTGAATGTTTTTCGCATTGATTCCATAGCTTTTTTGCAATTCTTGAGCACTGCAAAATATCATCGTAGATTCATTTCGTGGGTAATTCAAAGCCACCGCATCAATTTGAATTTTATCTTTTGTTATAGCGTATATTCCTGCTTTTTTAATTTGATTGCCTGCGTGTAAATTGGAAAGACTTTGTGACTTGCTGGCTGTGAGTGCGAATTCTTCACGATCGTTAGCTATCAAATAAGTTCCGCTGCCTTTACTTTCTTTTGGAGCCAATGGAATTTGCAAATTTGAAGATAGGTTTTGATAGAGCTGCCCACTGGTCATGATGCTCAATACCATGCGATACATAGTAGGAACGCAAAGGGCGTGTTGCATGAAGTTGCTGCTGTTTTTATCAAGTGGCGCAGCAATTAAAAAGATAGAAGATGAATTTCTGCGATAGCGCAATAATAGTGGGTCATTGTTGAGTAGGCGCAACATGATTTCTTTGCCAGGTAGGAAATCGTTTGTCACTTTGTAATGATAGGAAAACAAAGGGAAATTTATTTTTTCATTGGTCTGCACCTCTTGTTTAGTAAAAACATTTAGAAAAAAATCGGAAGCCATATTGATTTCTTGCAAGCGCGAGGAGATGGAATCACTGCTCCCAAGCGCATCAATGGCTAAAACAGAACACAGGGCGTTTGCGTTTATATTTTTCCGAGATGGAATGATGCAAAGACTTCCGCCGCCGTTGCTAAAACGGGCAATTTCTTGTAGCATTCCACTAGAATAATTGACGATTTCATCGAGAATGATAAAATCTTGCTCTTGTAAAATGCTGTAATCAAGCTGTTCAATACTGCTTTGTGAGAAGAGCAAAGTAGAGTCTTTTTTGAAAAGTTTAGAATAAGCTGGGTTGGCTATATTTTCATAGAGGTGTAAGATTTTACAGTTGGCTTTGATGTTGTACGTGAAATAAAAAGAATTGTCGAAAACAATAGGATGGTTGTTTATTTCAATGCAGCCATTCACACGTCCGTTTTTAAAAAGAGTGTAGCTTAAAGTAACAAGGGCTTGACTGTTCGCTTTTATCGAAACAGTTGTAAATGCTTTTTGTGCGCCGTTGATGGTGAGTTTTATGGGTAAATTGTCAAGGTCCTTATCTCCGTGATTGCTGATTTTGACAAGCAGTTCTTCTGGGGTATTGAGTTTTCGTTGCGGAGATTCAAACCAGCAGGAATCAATAGATACATTGTTTTGCGGGGCTGCGGCCATCGGCAATAAATAGAGCGTAAGGCTGCTGTCAATGTTTTTTACTTTGGCGGGAACTGTATTTTTTTGAAAATCGCTTAACCAATATAAAGTGCTGTTGCTTACTGAGGAAATGTCACTTTGCTGGCGCAGATATACTTCGTTGGTGTTTTTAGAGGAGGGTGACTCCTCAATATTTTCAAGTTCCTGCAAAAATTCTTTTTTCTCTAAATGACGGCGGTGTTTGCCTTCAAAATCATTGGTGGTGAGCATGAAATAGTCGCTGCTTGGCAAATTCTTGACGATGTCTGCTGCTTGTTTTTTGGCTTGGTCGAGTAAAGGGCCACTTTCTCCTGTAGCATTCATGCTGAAAGAATTGTCGACATAAAAAGCATGCAAGCGCTGTGTGTTTTCCTTGGTAGCATTGTTTCTGCTGCTGTATGGCATTGCAAAGGCAAGAATCAAAGCAGAAAACAATAACAATCTCAGCAAAAGTAAAAGCAGGTTTTTGAGCTGATTGGCCGATTTGCTTTGTTCTTTTATTTGCTTTAGAAATTGAATGTTGGGAAAGTAGATCTCTTTGTATTTTCTGAAGTTAAAGAGGTGAATGACAATGGGGATTGACAACAGTGTAAAAGCCCAAAGGAATTGAGGATATAAAAACGAAACATTCATTTGAACAAATATAGTTAAGTGCAAGTGAATTGAAGTAAATTTAATAGATTTACGTAAATTTTATCCCTTTTATTGGAGCATATGGAAAAGGCATACATGGAACAAACCTTAGATACGCGCCAAAAAGCGTTGGCTGTAAATTTGGATAAAACGATCTATGGATCATTTGCTGAGATTGGAGCTGGACAAGAAATAGCCCGTAATTTTTTTATGGCAGGCGCAGCATCAGGCACCATAGCCAAGTCCTTGTCGGCTTATGACATGCAGATGAGCGACGCTATTTATGGCAAAAGACCGGGACGCTATGTTTGCAAGCCGCGTTTGATTCAAATGATGGACCATGAATACACTAAAGTGATTCACACCCTTGGTGCTTCTTTTCCCGAAAAAAGATTTTTTGCTCTTTGTGATACAGTAGAAACCATCAATTATTCGCAAAGCAACCAAAGTCATGGTTGGATGGGTGTTCGTTTTCAATTGAAACCTGGTGGCGAGTACAATGATTTTGTAATTCACATACGAATGCTTAATCGCGATGGTTTGCAGCAACAGCAGGCTATTGGTGTTGTTGGGGTGAATTTATTGTACGGTTGTTATTACATGTCACACGATCCTCAAGGAATTTTGAAAAGTTTGCGTGAAAATTTACAAAGTGGAAGAATTGAGGTGGACATGGTGCATGTGAGTGGTCCGGCTTTCAAGGGTGTTGACAATCGTTTGCTGAGTTTGTATTTGGTGAAATCAGGTATGTCTGAAGCATGTATGTTTGGGCCGAATGATGAACCGATTCATCCGACAGAAGTTTTGTACAAAAAAGATATATTGGCATTGAGAGGACGCTTCCGTCCTGTAACACATGTGCATTTAGATATGTTGAAGAATGGACTTTACCAGTTTGAAAAAGAATTGGGTGGTAAGTCGGATATCGTAGTGATAACAGAATTGACACTCAAGGATTTGAGTGGTGAAGAAGGCATTGATGAACAAGATTTCTTAGACCGTGTTGATATTTTGACCTCTTTGGGACAATATGTGCTCATTTCAAGTTTTCTTGAATATTTTAAATTGGTTCCTTTTCTCACGCGCTACAACACCGGATCGCAAATTGCTTTGGTGCTTGGCGCAAATACGCTGATCAATATTTTTAACGACAAGTACTACCGCAATTTGAATGGTGGCTTGCTGGAGTCTTTTGGTACTTTATTTCACCGCGACGTTCGTCTGTATTTGTATCCGTACAAGTTCGGAAATGAAATCATCAATACCACCAATATGATGATTCCGCCTAAGTACGAGAGTCTTTACAAGTATTTGATTGACAATTCGCGCATCGTTGATTTTGAGCACTACGATGCCGAAAACCTAAGTGTATTCTCGCACAAAGTATTGGAGAAAATACAAAATCACGATCTCGAATGGGAGAAAATGGTGCCACCTATTGTTGCGCGCATCATTAAGGAAAATAATCTGTTTAGCTATAGAAATGCCGATGCTAAAAAGATCAAAATAAGAGACGAAAATCTAGGTGGAAAGTAGTTTTAATTGGGCTTCGGAAAGGACTGAAAATGAACTAATTTAATGATAATCATTGATTTCCGCTTCTTTTGTGGTATCTTTGCCCCTCATTTTAATAATTAAATCATTTTGGCAACATTTTCAGAACTCGGATTATCCGCGCCTTTACTAAAGGCATTAACAGAGATGGGGATAGAGATTCCCTCTCCAATTCAAGATCAAGCAATTCCAATACTTACAGGAGAAAGAAGAAACTTTATAGGTCTCGCTCAAACAGGTACAGGTAAAACGGCAGCATTTGGTTTGCCCTTGCTTGAAACGCTTAAAGCAGACGTAAAACACACGCAAGCGTTAATATTAGCGCCAACGCGAGAGCTTGGTCAACAAATTGCACAACAATTACAATTGTTTGCAAAGTACATGCCTGCCATCCGCATTCAAGTGGTGTATGGCGGTGCTTCTATCATGGATCAAATCCGTGCTTTGAAACAAACACCACACATCCTGATCGCTACTCCAGGTAGACTTATGGACTTGATGGAAAGAAAAGCATTGTCGATCAAAGACATCAGCCACGTGATTTTAGATGAGGCCGATGAGATGCTGAACATGGGTTTCAAAGAAGACATCGATGAAATTTTATCACACACTCCAGAAGACAAGGTAACTTGGTTGTTCTCGGCAACTATGCCTAGAGATATCAGAAGAATTGTTGCGAAGTACATGCCTGAAGCAGTTGAAGTAGCTGTGAATAAAGGTGGTGAGATGAACAAAAAAATCAAACACCAGTACGTTGTTGTAAGAGAAAGCGATAAAATGGAAGCATTGAAACGCTTCATTGGTGTGCATGACGATTTGCGCGGTATTGTTTTTTGCCGTACTAAAATTGCGACACAGGCTTTGGCTGAAGACTTGAAAAGAGCTGATGTTAAAGCTGAAGCTTTACACGGCGATATGTCACAAGCACAACGTGATCAAGTGATGAAACGCTTCAAAGCAGGAACGCTTAAGCTTTTGGTGGCAACAGATGTTGCAGCGAGAGGTATTGACGTGAATGACTTGACGCACGTGTTTCACCATTCAATGCCCGATTCATTAGCCTATTACACCCACAGAAGTGGTCGTACAGCTAGAGCAGGTAAAGATGGTATCTCTATGGCCTTTGTCAATTCAGCAGAAGTGCGAAAATTGAAAATGTTTGAAAGAGAACTGGAACTGAAGTTTGATAAAGTAATGATTCCTCAAAGTGATGAAATCGGAATTATTAAGTTGACCCAATGGGCTGAGAGCATTGTTGCTGTGAAACCTACAGCCAGTACGAAACAAATCGAAGAAAAAATAGAAGAGTTGTTTGCGGCTTTCTCAAAAGAAGAATTGGTAGCGAAAATGATAACGGTGGAGTTGAAAAAATTATCAATTGACACCAAAGATTTAAACGACACAAGAGCTACCAACGATCGCAGAGATACAGGTGGTGAGCGCAGTGACGCTCGCAGAAGTGTTGGTAAAACACGTTTCTTCATCAATATTGGTGAGTACGATAGAATTGACAACCGTGAATTGACCGACCTTATTATTGCACAAACCAAATTGGGAACAGCAGAAGTAGTGGTGGTTAAAATGGAAGAAAGACATTCGTACTTTGAAATTCCTGAACAACACGCAAGCAATATTCCTAATGACTTCAAGGAGTTCTCGTTCAGTGGTCGTGAGATTCGCGTGAACAGAGCAGATCAAGGCGGAAGCCGCAGAGATAGTGGTGACAGAGGCGGATTTGCGCGTCGTGATGGCGGTGCCGGACGATCTGGAGGTTTCTCAGGAGGCTTTTCAGGCGGTGGCAGAAGAGAAGGAAGTGGCGGTGGACGCAGAGATGGCGGAAGCAGCAGCGGAAGAGGATTCAGCAGCGGTGGACGTCGCGAAGGCGGCAGAAGCAGCAGATAGTTGAACGAAGGTTCATGTCAATATAAAAAAAGTCGGAAGCAACTGCTTCCGACTTTTTTTGCTTTGTAGCGGTCTATTGAGCACAAAAAAGTCGAAAGTAGCAGCTGCGACTTTCGACTTTTTAAGAACCGTTTTTGTGACTAAGCGTACATTGCTTCGCGCAAAGCGATTGACTTTGCATCGGCCATGTATTCATCGTACGTCATTTGTTTGTCGATGATGCCCTTGCTTGAAATTTCAATGATTCTGTTGGCCACCGTTTGTGTAAACTCCCTATCGTGAGAAGTAAACAAAACAATGCCTGGGAAGTTTTTCAAAGAGTTGTTAAAAGCCGTGATCGACTCCATGTCCAAGTGATTGGTAGGCTCGTCTAAAATCAACAAATTGGCACTGGTAAGCATCATTTTTGACACCATGCAGCGCACTTTTTCTCCTCCTGATAGCACGTTTGATCTTTTGTGTACATCGTCTCCTGAGAAAAGCATTTTACCTAGAAATCCACGAATGTATACTTCGTCTTGGTCGGCAGAATACTGACGCAGCCAATCAACTAAATTTTTCTTGTCTGTAAAGTATTTGCTGTTTTCATTGGGCAAATAAGAGGCGGTAATGGTTTGTCCAAGCGTAAAAGATCCTGAGTCAGGATTCATTTCTCCGGCCAATATTTTAAATAAAGCAGTAAGCGCGATATTGTCTTTTCCGATGAAAGCTACTTTGTCTCCCTTGTTGATAATGAAGTCAATGTTTTGAAACAAGACTTTACCATCAACACTTTTCGACAAGCCATCTACTTGCAGCACTTGATTTCCTGCCTCTCTGTTTTGTTGGAAAATAATACCTGGATACCTTCTGTTGGAGGGCTTGATCTCGTCGAGATTTATTTTTTCCAATGCCTTTTTTCTACTGGTAGCTTGTTTTGATTTGGAGGCGTTGGCACTGAATCGCGCAACGAAATCTTGAAGTTCTTTAATGCGGTCTTCTGCCTTTTTGTTGGCGTTGGCTCTTTGTGCCAAAACAAGTTGACTGGATTGATACCAAAAAGAATAATTGCCTGGATAAAGTGTGATTTTGCCAAAGTCGATGTCGGCGATGTGCGTACAAACAGTGTCTAAGAAACGACGGTCATGCGATACCACGATCACTGTGTTGTTGAAGTCGAGTAAAAAATCTTCCAACCACGAGATAGTGCCCATGTCCAAGTCATTGGTAGGCTCATCGAGAATTAAAATATCGGGATTACCGAAAAGCGCTTGAGCCAAGAGCACGCGTACTTTTTCGGCACCTTTTAAATCTTTCATTAAAATGCCGTGCATGTGCTCGGGAATATCCAAACCGTTGAGTAAAATAGCGGCTTCAGAAGCAGAGTTCCATCCGTTCATTTCGGCGTATTCTGATTCGAGTTCAGAGGCGCGAAGGCCATCTTTTTCTGTAAAATCTTCTTTGGCGTACAGTGCTTCTTTCTCGTTGTTGATGTCCCACAAGCGTTTGTGCCCCATGATTACAGTATCGAGCACTGCGTATTCGTCAAAGGCAAAGTGGTTTTGGTTCAGCACCGTAAAACGTTTGCCTGGTTCAATATATACGTAACCAGAAGTGGATTCTAATTCGCCCGACAATATTTTAAGCAAAGTAGATTTGCCTGTGCCGTTGGCGCCAATAACACCGTAACAGTTGCCGCCTGCGAATTTGATGTTGACTTCGTCGAAAAGAATTCTCTTTCCAAATTGCAGTGAAATATTAATAGCCTCAATCATTCTTCAAAAATTTTAAGGTGGCAAAGGTAAGGTAAAATATGAAGGAATGCTTTTCTTTGTAAAAACAAAAAGCGATGCAAACAGCAATAATATTGGGAGCGACTGGATTGGTAGGTACAGAGCTGTTGAAACAATTGCTTGACGACCCCACTTATGATAAAGTTAAAGTGCTGGGAAGACGCAGTGTATCGGTTGAGCATGCGAAGATGGAGCAGATATTGGTGGACTTTGATCAGCCAGCCACATGGGTAGATAAGATTAGAGGTGATGTTTTGTTTTCGGCCTTTGGCACAACGCTGAAAAAGGCCGGATCGAAAGAAAAGCAGTACGCTATTGATTTTACGTATCAATACGAAGTTGCAAAAGCAGCTGCAGCCAACGGTGTGTCGAAATGTGTTTTGGTCTCCTCAGCAGGTGCCAATGCGCAATCGAAATTGTTTTACAACCGCATAAAGGGTGAGCTTGACGCCGCTGTAGCGCAGCTTCCCTTTGAAAATGTAAGTATTATTCGTCCTTCTTTTTTAGACGGAAATAGAATAGAAAAAAGAACAGGGGAGAAAATTGCTTTGGTATTGTTTAAGTTTTTATATCCCATTATTCCTGGGGCAAAAAAATACCGTCCGATTTCGGTCTCTATTGTTGCACAGGCAATGCTGAAGGCTGCTCGAAATAATACCTCTGCTTTTAAAGTGTATGAATTGGAGCAGGTTTTTGAGCTTGCTGCCTCGAATTCTTAAAAAAATGTGAACTACAGAAAGCAACCCTGTCGTTTTAACGTCGTCTTTCAAAAAAATAAATTCAACTGTATGAAATTGACACTACAAAAAATCTCAAAAAAATCAATGGTTTTTGCAATGGCTTTGGGCGTATTTGCAACATCTTGTACAAAAGAAAATCCAACGGCGCCAAATTTACCGCCCAGTAATTCAATGAGCATGGACAATTCGTTTTCGGGAGCTGCAAATAAAACAGAGAGCGGTATTTACTATGGCTTGTCGGCGCTTGCTGTTGGCCATTTCAATACTATTCTTGCTGTTAACTTGGCTGTGCCAGTAGCCTCTTTTAAGGAGGCTTTCAAACATGAGGCGGTGTACGATGTGAACAAAAAAGAGTGGGTGTGGTCATACAATGTTGTTTCAGGGGTAACATATACTGCTAAATTACATGCTAGTCTTGATGGTGACAATGTAAAATGGTCAATGCTGGTTTCTCAAGAAAATGGTTTTCAAGATTTTGAATGGTACACAGGTGTTTCTAAAAAAGATGGAAGCGCTGGAACATGGAGTTTAAACAAAGCTGCTAATGCAAAGGTTGCGTATATTCAAATTGAATGGAGCAAAGATGCCACTGCAGGTACTTCACAAACTAAATTTACACATGTTGAACCTGTAGTTGGAAATGGAAACTACATTTTGTGGAAATCTACAGCTGATGCTGAGTTCAATCGCTACTACGATATTTACAAAGATCAGGCGTTGACGCAAATTATGTGGAATTCTAGCGATAGACATGGAAAAGTGATTGATTCAGGTAATGCCAGTCATTGCTGGAATACTGTTCAGGAAGATGGCGCTTGCCAATAATTAATTAACGATTTTTTTCTGAAAAGACCGCTGTGCAGTGCAGCGGTCTTTTTTGTTTTTATGGCTTAGGTTGTCTTGAAAATCACAAATTCTTTTCTGATTTCTTGATCTCTTTCAACATGTGGCTGAAGGCTTTTCCAATCACTATGGAGTAGGCTTTGTCAATAAAGGTGGTAGTGCTGTTGTTTCTTTTGTTGGTGGTGGTCAATTGAATGTTGTTGTTGTTGTCGTCAAGGTCTAGAGTGACGGTATACAATTGTAGGATATTTTTGAGTTTTGTCGTATTTTTCAAAATGCAATCTTTAAAATTTGCAGTGTTAGGCTTTCCTTTTTTTCAATTTATTGCAAATGCTCCATTTTTTTTGTGCGTTAAGTTAAACTAATTTACTGCGCAGTGTATTTTGTATCGCCGTAAAACTGCTTTAATAGACAGATTATTGATGCTTTTTTTAGTTTAATAACAGTGTGTTATTGCAATTGGAGTGCCGTGAATTCAGGGAAATCATAGTGTTTGCACGGATGCATAAATTATTGATACGCCGGGGACAGTATTCAAATGATAGTAGTTAGGGTTTGAGCAATAAACACTGTAAGTTTACTTGTAAACAGAAAAACATGACAAAAGTACTGACAACGATTTTACTTTTTTTTGTGCTTGCAGGCACAAGTGCCTTTGCACAAAATTACTTGGCGCCAAAAGCCAATGTAGCACCGAGTATTGACGGCTTGGCAAATGAAAGCTGTTGGCAGGAGGCCGCATGGGCGCCAATGGATCAGCTTTGGTTGGGCACTTTGGTGGATGCAGCTGATTTTTCGGGGAAATACAAATTGACCTGGAATGCTGACAAGCTTTTCATTCTCGTTGAAGTTACGGACAATGTGCTTTTCGACAATTACAGCGATCCTTTGCAACATTGGTGGGACGACGATTGTGTTGAGGTCTTTGTCGATGAAAATCATTCGGGTGGAAATCATCAGTACAATTACAACGCATTTGCCTACCATGTTTCCACTTTGTATGATGCAGTTGATCTTGGCGTTGATCAAAATCCGCACCTGTACAACGATCATTTTAGTGTCAAGCGCACTAAAAATGGAAATGTGTACACTTGGGAAATGGCACTCACATTGTACACTGACGCCTTTGTTTTCGGAGCGCAGAGCAATTCAGTAGCCAATTTGGTAGCAAACAAATTACTGGGATTTTCATTGGCTTATTGCGACAATGATGGCGGAGGTACTCGAGAAAGTTTTATCGGTTCAAGAGTGGTGGCGCCTGCCGATAAAGACCGCAGTTGGATTGATGCCAGTGTGTTTGGAGGCGTGGAGTTGATTGAATCAACGGTCAATATTATTGAAATCAATTCCCTGCCAAACGGCAATGTTTTGTATCCCAATCCGTCCAATGGTCAACTTAATTTTAAAACTGACGCCAATAGCGCTCTCGAATCGATTGAGATTGTTAACAGCAGCGGTCAAGTAATTGCAAACTACAGTGGTGACACGTTAATTGCAAACAGCATTGATGTTGGTTTTTTGCCAACAGGAGTATATTTTGTAAAGTTTCAAAATGCAGGAGCTTCGACTTATAAAATGTTGATGAAGAATGAATAAGGTAAATATGTTTTTTATAATAAAAAACGCCCATCTCTTTTGAGAAATGGGCGTTTTTAAATAATAGGTTTTTACTTAGAACATGTATCCAATAGAGAAATTGGTTTTCAAGCCTGGTAAGATTGTAGGTGGTGATGTTATTGATGTGATGTTTCCTGCGCCGCTAAGGATCACGTTGCTCGCATTTCCGCTATCTTGAATTTGTTTAGAGACCTCTGCATAGTCTTGACCAGTGATCGTTGCATTGAGTATGTATGCATCTGCTCCAAGTCCCAAAAAGTTCCAGTCGATAGTCACTACATCGGCAATCACCCATTGGTAGCCAATGCCAACACCAGCCCCGATAATATTTAAACTCGCCACTATCTCAGTAGGATGGAGAACGGAGTCTAATATAGTTGCACCCATCGCACCTCTCCAAAATTTCAAGTATGGCGCAACATAAAATCCTTTAGGTGCTTCTTTTGCGGTATAAAAGCGGTATTCAGGTAAAATAGAAAAGCCGTTTATAAATCCTTTCGTCATAGTGTAACCAGAGGTGGTGCTAGCACCGCTTTGTGTTGCTTGTTGCTTAAGGTAATCGCTGTATGGCGTTACGATGTCAAGAGGTACCATAAAGCCAACTTTCACTGCGAAAGAGCTTTTGTCGTTGATTACGCGCTCATAAGACAAGTCGATGTTGTTCCAGCCTAAAGCAGCCGGTCTCCATTTGACGATGTTTTTTTGAGCGTAAGTGTTACTCGCGCACAAAATAGAAAACAGAACAAACATTGGTAATGTAAATTTCATAGTAGTGGTTTTTGAATGAATAATTCGGCAAAAGTAGGAAATACAATTTAAGAGACAAGCAATTTTTTAAGTAGTTGAAAGAGTGTGAATTACTTCTGTCTCGATTGATGCATGCTTCGCACACGTCCGTAAACACGGTCGTAGTCAGAGCATTTTTTAGCCAATACATTTTGTGTTTTGATCATGAGGCGACCGTTGTCTTTGTTTTGCTCGTCCATTTTTTTGCCTTGCTCCCCGCTGTTGTAGCTCTCCATGATTGCGGCTTTGTTTTTATTGACGGCCTCACTCATACAGGTATTGAATTGTGCATTGATGCCCTGCGTAATGCTATCGGTCTTTATTTTTTGCAAACAGAGGCAGGCAGTGTCGGCAATGACATCTTCTATATTGATTTGCGCGTTCAATGAGGTACTGAAGAGCAGAGCGCACAGCGCTGCAATAAGACTGATTTTTGCTTTCATAGGTAGTAGTTGTTTTTTCGAAAATACTAAAAACATCGCAATAGTGATTTTATTGATTATTTTTAAGCCAAATATCAATACGATGACTTTAATAAAATCAATATCAGGAATCAGAGGAACCATTGGTGGTCCGGTTGGGGAAGGTTTAACGCCGCTCGATACCGTAAAATTTGTAAGTGCCTACGGGGCTTGGGTAAAGACAGCAAGTGGAAAAAGTAAAGTAAAGGTTGTGTTGGGAAGAGATGCGCGCATTTCTGGACCAATGATCAAACGCATCGTGATTTCTACGCTGCAAGGAATGGGAGTTGATGTGATCGACCTTGATTTGTCAACCACGCCAACGGTGGAGATGGCCGTAGTGGATTTGAAAGCCGATGGTGGTATCATTTTGACCGCGTCTCACAATCCAAAACAATGGAATGCCTTGAAATTATTGAACAATAAAGGTGAGTTTATTTCAGGTGAAGATGGACTTAAAATATTGGATCTTGCTGAAAAGGAAGATTTTTTATACGCGGATGTTGATCATTTAGGTCGCATCACAGCGCATGAAGGAGGTTACATTCACGAACACATTCAACATATATTGGCGTTGCCCTACGTTGATGTAGCAGCGATAAAAAAAGCGCGATTGAAAGTGGTGGTTGATGCTGTGAATTCTACGGGTGGTATCGCTGTTCCCTATTTATTAAAAGCTTTGGGTGTTGCCGAAATAGTGGAGTTGTATTGTGAGCCAAACGGTCAGTTTCCTCACAATCCAGAGCCTTTGCCGGAGCATTTGACTGAAATTTCTGCTTTGATCAAAACTCAAAAAGCACACGTTGGCGTTGTAGTCGATCCTGATGTTGATCGACTGGCGATGGTATGTGAAGATGGTTCTATGTTTGGTGAAGAATACACATTGGTGGCTGTGGCCGACTACGTGTTGAGCCAGAAAAAAGGAAATACGGTTTCTAATCTTTCGTCGTCGAGAGCACTGAGAGACGTTACCCAAAAACACGGTGGAAACTATGCCGCTACTGCGGTGGGAGAAGTGAATGTGGTGACGACCATGAAAGAGACCAATGCAGTAATAGGTGGTGAAGGAAATGGAGGCGTTATTCTTCCTGAATTGCATTATGGCAGAGATGCTTTGGTGGGTATTGCTTTGTTTTTGTCGCATTTGGCAAAAAGTGGAATGTCTTGCTCAGCGCTCAAAGCGTCTTACCCTTATTACTATATTTCTAAAAATAAAATTGAGCTTACACCAGAAATTGACGTTGATGCCATATTGGATAAAATGGCCAAAAAATATGCGCACGAAGACATCAGCACCATCGACGGAGTGAAGATCGATTTTCCAACAGAATGGGTGCATTTGCGCAAGTCGAATACAGAAGCCATCATTCGCATTTATTCGGAAAGTGCCTCCAAAGAGAGTGCTGAAGCGTTGGCAAATAAAATTATTGACGACATTAAATCGATGATATGAAAAAA
>CANFBW010000053.1 GCA_947444925.1 Flavobacteriales bacterium
GTCTTGGTCTAAATCATAAACCACAACGCCAACCGATGCATTGCGAAATACCTTGCTGTCAAGCCAGCTTTGTAAAAACGCATTTTGGGCTTGCGTTGAAAATACAATGGTCATCAGTGCGCAGGTGATTTTGTGTTTCATAATTTATTTTTAGCAAGTACCGTGCTGAAACATATGGATGTAGCTTTCGTATGATGTTCAAACCTCTTTAAGCAATGAATTGTTTAATCGTTGACGATGATCGTTCGTCGGCTAAATTAATAGAAAACTACGTCTCTAAGACGAATTTTCTGCATTTATCCGGAATTTGCGGTGACGCAATGGAGGCCATGCGTTTTTTAAAAAAACAGCCGGTTGACCTGATCTTTCTTGACATAGAAATGCCGAAGATGAGTGGTTTGGATTTGGCGCAATCCGTGAGCAAGCTGACGCAAATTGTGTTTATGAGCGCTCAGGCAAGTTATGCTGTAAAAGCATTTGAAATTGACGTTACCGACTATATTCACAAACCGGTTTCTTACCAGCGTTTTTTAGATTCGGTGCAGCGGGCAAAAAAGCATTACGATGCGCGTGAAAATGGGGAGGAAAAGGATTTTATTTTTGTGAAAACCGATCACCATTTGTTGAAGATTAAATACAACGACATCCGATGGATAGAAGCGATGTCAGACTATGTAATGATTTATACCAGCACCGGACGACACATCGTATTGTCATCGCTGAAGGCGATTGAAGAGAAATTGCCTGTAAAGCAATTTGTGCGAAGCCATCGCTCGTTTATTGTGAATTTAGATAAAATTACCGCCATTGATGATTCATCGGTGATCATCGACGAAAAGTCGGTGCCTTTAGGCAAGACGTTTAAGTTGAAATTTATGCAGGTTGTGCGCACCTTTTAGGGAAATCACTTCGCTGTGATTACCTTCGCAAGAAAAATTTCTGAAAAAGAAGATATTAATAGTTGGACAAGGCCTTGCCGGTACAATGCTCGCTTTTGCACTGCTTGAAAAAGGGTGTGCCGTGCAAATAGTGCACAATGCTGCTTTGCCGTCTTCGTCGCGCGTGGCTGCAGGACTTTACAATCCTGTTGTATTTAAAAGGTTGTTGCCCAGCTGGAGAGCGGCAGAGGTGGTGCCTTTTTTGGTAAAAAAGTACAGCGCATTGGAAGCGCTGTTGCAAGAAAAGTTTTTGTTTTCGGTCAATATCAGCAAAGTGATTGAGAATCAGCATGAGCTGGAAACCTGGGAAAAACGAGCGCATTCAGAGGACATTCGCGAATTTATTCTTCCCAAAATAAGTCACCAAAATCCTCAGGGATTTAAAGCCCCCTCTGTTTTGGGTTTTGGAGAAGTAGTGCAGTCGGGATACGTTGATACCACCATATTTTTAAATGCTGCCCATGCGTATTTTAATACCTTGGCTATTTTGCAAAACCACACTTTTGATTATCATGCTTTGGAGCTGTGCGCGAGCGGACTTGTTTATCAGAACGAGCATTACGATGAACTTGTTTTTTGCGAAGGGTTTTTCGTGGCGCAAAATCCTTATTTTTCATTTCTGCCCTTTAAGCCGGTCAAAGGAGAGGTGCTTACTGTTCGCATTCCCGGCTTTCAAAGCAAAAATATTTTGAATAAAAACTTTTTTCTTTTGCCTTTGCCCGATGGCACATTTCGTCTTGGCGCTACTTACGATTGGAAGAATTTAAATTTTGAGCCCAGTGTTGAAGCGAAAAACAGTTTGCTGGCGCGATTAAGTGAATATGTTTCTGGAGAGATAGAAATAATGCAGCACGACGCGGGTGTTCGACCGTCAAGCGAAGACCGCCGACCTATTTTAGGGCCGCATCCGCATCATCCGCAATTGCATGTTTTCAATGGCTTGGGAACAAAAGGAGTTATGCTTGCCCCTTTCTTTGCCGAGCAATTGACAAACTATTTATTGGACGGCAAGCCGCTTGAACATGAAGTTTCAGCCGTGCGATTTTACGATTTACAAAAGAGCGTCTAGCTTTCTTTCCAAATCTTCGATCTTCCTTTCTAGGTTGTGAAGGTCCATCTCTGTGGTATTTTCTGAAGCTTGCGCCTTTTGTTGGTATTTTTTCAAAGTGGCGGCTCTCCCATTGCCAAAAGCTTCTTTTTGTTTCTGCAATTCAGAAAGCGCTTTCTTCAGTTGTTCAGAAGTAAAAATGGTGCTCATATTCTATAACGAATTGATGACTATTGGACCAAGATACTTAGCGCTTTGTCAATAGGCAAACGGCTTGCTGTGGAAAACTTGCTGGAAAGGCTTAAAATTACTGTGAAGTAGGCAATTCAAGGCCGCTGTCCATGTGGAAAACTTTATGTTGTTCAAGGCAATATTCGGGGAAAAGCATGAAATACTTTGATAATTTGGCATACTTATAAGAAACAAATGATGAACATTCTTGAACCTATAGCCAAAAAAGTGGAACATATATTGCAACAGCAACAGCTGCGCAACGACCCTTATTATTGGATGAATGAGCGAGACAACGAAGATGTGTTGGCGTACCTTGAGCAAGAAAATTCCTACGCCAATGCGTATTTTAAACCTACAGAAGCACTGCAGCAACAAATTTATACGGAAATAGTTGGCCGTATAGATCAAAAGGAAGAATCGGTGCCGTATTTGTACAATAACTATTATTATTATTCGCGTTTTGAAGAAGGCAAAGAATACCCGATCTATTGCAGAAAGCAGGGTTCTTTAGATGCTGCAGAAGAAATACTACTCAATGTAAATGAATTGGCTGAAGGAAAGGCGTATTGCAATGTCGCCAATGTTGAAGTCAGCGCCGACCAACAGTATGTGGTATATTCGGCCGATTTTGTGTCGCGTAGGCAGTACGATATTTATTTTAAAAATCGAAAGAGTGGCCTTGTTGAAAAGACGGTGGTCACCAATACAACCGGTGAATTTGTGATGGGAAACGACAGCAAAAGTATTTTCTTCACCAAAAAGGATGAGGCCTTACGCCCCTTTCAAGCTTACAGGTACAAAATAGGCGAAGAAGAAAATTCACAAGTGTTATTATTGCAAGAGGACGATGAAATGTTCGCTTTGAGTGTTAGTAAAAGCAAAAGTGATCGCTACATATTTGTGTCTTCTAATAGTACGCTAAGTTCAGAGTACCACATAGTTTCCGCTGATGAACCAACAGATGCACTAAGAATTTTTGCAGCGAGAGAAAAGAACATAGAGTATTCTGTAGTCCATGGAAAGGGGAAATTTTACCTGCTCACCAATTGGAATGCTGTGAATTTTAAATTAATGGAGTGCGATGAAAAGCACTTCGCTAAAAGTTTTTGGCGAGATGTAATTCCACACAAAGACAATGTGCTGATACAAGACATTGAGATTTTTGATAAATATTTGGTGGTTGATGAGCGCATCAATGGCTTGTCGCAATTTAGAATACTGCAATTATTGACGGGACTGTCGTATTACGTTGACTTTGGAGAAGTGGCGTATTCCGTCGGAATGTACGCCAATTTGGAGTTCAATTCAGAAGTTTTGCGTTATCACTTTTCAAGTTTAAAAACACCAACAACGACCATTGATCTCCACATGGGCACGCAGCACAAGGAAATCAAAAAAGTGCAAAAGGTTGTTGGCGGCCATGATCCGGAGCACTATACAACAGAACGTTTGTGGGCAACTGCTCGCGATGGAAAACAGGTGCCGATCTCTTTGGTATACCATAAAGACACAAAGATAGATGGCACGCAACCCACACTTTTGTATGGGTATGGCTCATATGGGATCATTGTTGATCCACAATTTTCAGTGGCGCGGTTGAGTTTGCTAAATCGCGGATTTGTTTATGCAATTGCACATATTCGTGGCGGACAAGATTTAGGCAGACAGTGGTATGAGGACGGAAAATTTTTAAAAAAGAAAAATACTTTTCACGACTTTATCGACTGTGCTGAACACTTGATAGCAAATAAATATGCGGCTTCAGATCAACTTTTCGCAATGGGCGGAAGCGCAGGCGGGATGCTGATGGGTGGCGTTGTCAACATGCGCCCCGATTTATTTAAGGGACTTGTTGCTCAGGTTCCTTTTGTTGACGTGGTTACAACAATGCTTGATGAAAGTATACCGCTCACCGTGGGAGAATATGAAGAGTGGGGAAATCCAAACGATGCGACATATTTTAATTACATGTTGTCATATTCACCATACGATAATGTGGAGGCCAAAGACTATCCCGCTATTTTAGTGGAAACGGGTTACCATGATTCCCAAGTGCAGTACTGGGAACCCGCCAAGTGGGTGGCTAAATTGCGCGCTATGAAGACAAATCATACGCCGTTGGTCTTCAAATGCAATATGGAAACGGGCCACGGCGGTGCTTCAGGTAGGTATCAGCGATATAAGGAAATAGCGATAGAGTATACGTTTTTATTGGGTTTGTGTAAGATTTCGAAGGAGTAGCAGACCTCGTTTTGTTAATTGATTGTTGATAAACTCGAAAAAAGAAGCAGAATATTTTGAATTTGAGGGATAAGATATTATTATTGTATCTTAAATTCAAGGACTTAAATTCTTGAATAGACACATCGGGCATATATGAAAACATTATTTTTAGGGTTTATTTGTTTCCTTTTCTCCTTTACGGCTGTATTTGCTGAATCAGGAGAGCTTGTTTTAGAAGGCACTTACCAAGGAAAAAATTTGTACGTGCAAAATCCATTTAGCAATTCTGGTGTGGGTTTCTGTGTATACGAAGTTAGAATCAACGATCAAGTAACGACAGATGAGGTGAACTCTAGTGCGTTTGAAATAGATTTTTTAAGTTTCCAGTTGGCAATTGGAACCCCAGTTACAATTAAGATTAAACACAAAGACGGTTGTAAACCGCGCGTATTGAATGCAGAGGTTATTAAACCAAGATCTACTTACCAAATCATTTCTATTGCATCTGATGCTGATGGAAAATTGAATTGGAAAACAAGTGGTGAAATGGGTCCTCTTCCTTTCATTGTTGAGCAATACAGATGGAACAAATGGGTAAAGGTTGGCGAAGTGCAAGGTATTGGATCAGAAACGGTAAACAGCTACAACTTTAAAGTAACGGCTCATAGCGGAAGAAATAAAGTGCGTATCAAGCAAGTAGATTATTCTGGTGCAAAAACATCTGCAGACGTTAGTTTCAATTCAAAAGTACCTCCTGTTACTTTCGCTATGAATGCTTCACAAAAGGAAATTGCTTTTAAAAATACAGCTGGACAAGCTGCTGAAACGATGTACGAGATATTTGATT
Organism: Flavobacteriales bacterium; assembly: GCA_947444925.1. Classification (GTDB taxonomy): domain Bacteria; phylum Bacteroidota; class Bacteroidia; order Flavobacteriales_C; genus JAHEZL01. The sequence goes on from CANFBW010000053.1 coordinate 5,291, forward strand.
CTTTCGGTAACGCTTTTAAAAAAGGATATGGCAATCGTGTGGATATCGCTTCTTTGAAAGCGGGTGGCGCAATGTACTACATCAGCTACGACAAAAACACAGAGAGCTTTACCAAAACGAAATAGTTTTTCGCTCAAGCCTTTTACTTTCAAGTTTTCAGCATGCTAAAAATTGACCACATCGGTATTGCTGTGCACGATTTAGACGCCGCTGTTGCGCGTTACCAAAAACTCCTCAACTGTACTTGTCATAAAATTGAAGAAGTAACCTCAGAGCAGGTAAAAACAGCCTTCTTTGCTGTAGGAGAAAGTAAGATAGAACTATTGGCTGCCACCTCTTCAGAAAGTGCAATCGCTAAATTTTTAAGTAAAAAACCGGAAGGCATGCACCACATCGCCTTTGAAGTAACGGACATTTATAAGGAGATAGAAAGGTTAAAGGCAGAGGGTTTTACGCCGCTTTCTGATGCACCAAAGAAAGGTGCTGACAATAAATTAATTTGTTTTTTCCATCCCAAAGACACCAATGGCGTGCTGATAGAGATTTGTCAGAGCATTGTTTAGCTTATAAGCCGTTTGCTTGAATCAAATCATGGATGTTGTGTTGCTCTAAGTCGAGCCACAACGCTTGCAAGCCCACCTCTTGAGCTCCTTTTACGTGCTGCGGGGAGTCGTCAATGAACAGCGTTTCAGCGGGGTTCAGTTGCTGCTCGCGAATGATTTGCAAGAAGCCTTCGGGATTAGGTTTTCGCGCCCCTATTTCGTGCGAGTAATACACTTTTTCAAAGTGCTTTTCAAGATTCAATAGACCATGTTTTTCAAACAACAAACGGTGCACTTCTGCTGCGTGAATTTCATTGATGTTGCTGTACAGAAACAAGCGGTAGTTTTTGCGCAAATCCTTGAGCAACGTGAGTCGTTCAGTCGGAATATTGAACAGCATTGTATTTAAGGCCCAAACGACCTGTTCTGTTTTAAGCGCCACGTCACTTATTTTACTTAGCTCTTGAGTGAACTCTGCCGCCGATATTTTTCCTTCTTCGAGGTGGTTGAATAATTCAGACTGCGCTTTTTTTGCAAATATTTTTTCGAAATCTTTTACACCTATACTCGCAAAGGCAGCAATGGTAAGGGTATAATCGATATCGAAAAGAACGCCTCCTAAGTCGAAGATGATGTTTTTTATAGAATGCTTCATAAGTAAATGAGATTGTGCTGCGAATAGGAGTACGAATATCAAAAATAAGATGGGAATTCTTGGTAATGTTGGCTTCAAAAGATACCTTTGCTCTTCGATTTATTTCGAGGGCCTATAGCTCAGCTGGTTAGAGCATCTGACTCATAATCAGAGGGTCCATGGTTCAAGTCCATGTGGGCCCACTTACTGAAACCCTTGTTATTGTTGAAATAGCGAGGGTTTTTTGTTTTAATGGTGGGGTTTGAAAATGTTCATGGTGTGGACGGTGGTGGGTTTTATAAAGTCATTTTCATCAATCAAGATGGCGGATAATCATTTCAATTTTATTTTCAATAGTTTCAACGAGATATTGCGTTTATATTTATCTTCAATGACGCACTAATTATAAATAACTATGAGTTTATCCCAGCTTGTTTACCTGAGTGTTGAAGCAGATTCTTTCAGCAAAAATGATTTAGAACAGTTATTGATCGGCGCCAGAAAATTTAATAGTACGCACGACATTAGCGGTTTCTTAGTGTATTTAGACGGAATGTTTTTGCAATGTTTGGAAGGGGATAAGAAGGCGATAAATGATTTGTATGAACATATCAAATGTGATTTTCGCCACAAGGAATGTCAATTGGTTTTTGAAAAGGCCATAGACGAAAGAGTGTTTGCCGATTGGAGCATGGGCTTTACACATGCATCAAAAGACGATTTAGAAAAGTACGGGTTCAAAAGCGTGAGCGATTTTGTGACGCAAAATGAAGGGAAAACGCATCCTGCTTTGGTTTTTATGTCAAGTGTAATAAATAGCAGCAATCGATTTTAATGTAAATTGCGCGATGCACTAATTGCTGTCGCACGTCATATGCAAATCCTACCGAAGATTTAACAAGATTTTATCTCTTTCGAGTTTTTTGTTCCATTCCTTTTTCGCACATTTAAGTTATGATGGAAATAGGCATTTTTGAAGCCCTTACTTTTATTTTACTAAGTGCCGTAAAAATATTGTTTACGCCCATTGGCATGATCGCAGCCGGCTATTCGTACTGGACGACAATCGTCATTACCTCTTTTGGTGGCGTGTTGGGCTGTGTGGTATTTTTTTATTTGGGAAAGGGAATTTCTAAATTGTTCAAAAGCAAGAAAGAAAAGAAAACCTTTACCAAGCAAAACAGATGGATAGTGCGCACTAAAAACAGTTTCGGCTTGCTCGGCATGTCGGCAACGATGGGCGTGATCTCGGTGCCATTGGCAACTATTTTGGTGGCGAAGTACTTTGGAAAAAAGAAAATCGCTCTGCCCACCTTAATTCTGTCGGCTATTGCATGGAGTTTTGCCGTAACTACAGTTTCTTACCTCATTGCTACTTTTTTCAAGTAGCACTAACGCAACATCCCAATAATCAACTCAGGTAAAATACCAACGGCGATGGTAATCAAAGCGCAGAGCAAAAGTATGTAACTCCTTTTTTGGGAGAAATGGTCTTCACTCCCTTCAATAGGATCGGCGAACAAAGTAGCGATGATTTTGAAGTAGTAGTAAATACCCACCAAAGAAGTAAGAATGGCGATTAGTGAAATGGCCAAATAGCCATTGCTGATGGCGGTTGACACAATGAAATATTTTGCGAAGAATCCCGCGGTTGGCGGTATACCTGCCATTGACAACAAAATAATTGTAAACAACACGGCCACAAATGGATTTCTTTTGCCCAATCCGCGCAGACTCTCGATGCTCAATGTTTTGCCATCTTCTGACAATAAAATCAAAACAGAGAAAGCACCAAGTGATGCAGTGGCGTAAGCGATAGAATAATAAAATAGAGCGCTTGCAGCGTCTCCTTTTAACGCTAGAATAGACAAGAGCATAAAACCCGCATTAGCGATGCCAGAATAAGCCAAAAGACGCTTCAGACTGGTTTGAGCCAGGGCCGAGAAGTTACCAATGATCAAAGTAAGGGCAATGACTGCGCTTAAAATAAGTGACCATTGCTGAGCTGCGGCTTCGAAGCATGTGCTGAACAAGCGGTAAAATGCGGCAAAGGCAGCAATTTTGACAACCGTCGCCATGAAAGACGTGACAATGTTTGGCGCACCTTCGTACACATCGGGCGCCCAAAAGTGAAAAGGTGCTGCTGAAACTTTAAAGAGCAAGCCCACCATCATCATTAACAAACCGGCATAAAACAGGTAGGGCAATTCAGCGGTACCATTTACGTAATTTGCAATTTCAATTAGGTTAAAGGAACCTGATGCACCATAAATCATGGTAATGCCAAACAACAAGAAACCAGTTGCAAAGGCGCCAAGAATAAAGTATTTAAGGGCAGCTTCATTGGATGCTGAACTGTCTTTGCGGCTTCCAGCAAGGGTGTACAATGAAACAGAAAGCACTTCGATACCAATAAATAACATGGCTAAGTTTGAATAAGAAACCATCATAATGGCTCCAGCAATGGTGAAAACCATGATGCCATAGTAATCGCCTGTGCTTTTTTCGTCAAAGCTGAATTGGTCTTTCGAAAGCAGGAAAACGACCATGGAAGCCAATAGTATCAAGCCAGAGAAGGCCACCGCGTAATTGTCGAAGTTCACCATGTCGTTGAAGAAACGGGTGTTTTCGAGATTCCAATTGAGGAAGTTCAATACTAAAATTGCAGCGAGTCCGGCAACGATAACTTGTAGGGAGTATTTTCTCAGGGAGTCGGAAAGTCCAACAAACAAAGACAAAAGTCCGAGACAAGAGATTAAAATTAATACGTTCATATCAGTTTCCTAAATGTTTATAAAGCTCAAAATATGTTGCACAGATGGTTCAATCAACTCAAAAAGTGGTTTTGGGTACACGCCAGTAAGAATCACCACAATGGCAATTGGAACGAGTACTGCTTTTTCATTGAAAGTAAGATCGGTAAAGTTGTTGGTAGCGGCAGAAGTTTCTCCAAGCATTGTTTTTTGGTAGGCCATCAACATGTACACCGCACCCAATATGACGGTTAGTCCGCAAACGGCAGCAATGACATCGCTGAATTCAAAAACACCAATCAACAAAAGAAATTCACCCACAAAGCCGTTGGTGAGCGGAAGGGCAACGCTTCCTAATAAAATAATCATAAACAAGGTAGCAAACCAAGGTGCTTTGCTTCGTATACCGCCGAGTTCTTTCATCTCCAAAGTTTTGGTGCGGTGCAAGAAAATGTCGGCTACGAAAAAGAGTCCAACAACATTTACGCCGTGAGATAGCATTTGCAGTGATGCACCGCGCAAGCCATTGTCAGTGAATGAGAAGATGCCGGCGGTGATTAATCCAACGTGAGCGATAGAAGAGTATGCCAGTAATTTTTTGAAGTCTTTTTGCACGATGGCAATTGCCGAAGCATAAACGATACCAATAGTAGCGAGTATTACAACCGTGTTCGCTGAGTCGATGCAGCCTTGTGGAACCACGGGCAACAACCAGCGGATCAAACCGAAGAGGCCCATTTTCAGCATAATTCCCGCAAGAAGCATGGTGCCCGACGTGCTGTTTTCACGGTAGGTTGCAGGTTGCCAGGTGTGGAAAGGGAAAACAGGAATTTTGATGGCAAAAGCGATGAAGAGCATCCAAAAAATCCAGGTTTGTGTTTCAGCAGGCAATTCTAAGTTGTAAAAAGCGTCAATGGCAAACGAATGGGTGGGTGTTTGCAAGTACAAATAGATGATGGCGAAAAGCATGAGCAAGCTGCCGGCAAGGGTGTACAAGAAAAATTTAAAGGTGATGGGACGTGCATTTTCACCACCCCAAAGCAATGAGATGAAGTAGATAGGAATCAACGCCAATTCCCAAAAGATGTAAAACAAGAAGGCATCACGGGCCACGAAAACGCCAATCAATGCCATTTCCATCACGAGGATCAAGGCGTAAAAAGCAAGTGGATTTTTGTAGTTTCTGTCGAAGGTTGATAGAATGATCAGCGGCGTTAAGAATGTCGTTAAAAGCACGAGCAGCAAGCTCAAGCCATCCATGTCTACACTAAAAGAAATTCCCAGTGAAGGAATCCATGCTTGATTCAAAGCATATTGCCCGATTTGCGCAGCGTCAAAATTAACCCAGGCACCAATGGCCAAAACAAAGGGAATCAGTGCAGTTGCGAAAGCCGCTTTTTTAATGGCATCGCCCTTCATCACAAATAGTGAAAGAGCTCCCAGTAGCGGTAAAAGGATTAAAAGTAAGGTCATCATTATCTGAACCAGATTAAATAATTAGCAATTAAAATAACAACAACACCAGTCACGATACCGAAGATGTAAAAACCCGTATTTCCCTGTTGCAATTGTTTCACAAAATTTCCTTTGGCCACAGCCAATGTGCCGAAAGCGTTGACAATAGGGTCGATCAAGCGTTCTTCCATAAAAATGTACAAGGCGTTGCCCAACAATTGAAAAGGACGAATGATGATTTTTTCATATACTTCATCGAGGAAGTATTTGCCAACGAACAATTTTTGAATACCTGTTACATTGTCGCTCGGCAGCGTTTGTTTCTCTTTGTATATTTTTTTAGCGAGCAACCATGCGCCAACAGCAAGGGCAACAGCGCCCATCATCAAAAATATTTCGCTTTGGTGCGACAACTCAAAGTTGGCATCTTCTAAGTCGGGCAAAAAGTTTTCGAGGAAGTGTGCGTGTTCAATGCCAATGAGTTCCATCGGAAGTCCTAATCCACCGCCAAATGCCGCCAACACTGCCAGAATGATCAATGGTGTGGTCATGCTAGATGGCGATTCGTGCAAGTGGTGTTTTTGCTGCTCGCTTCCTCTGAATCCATTTGAAAAAGTAAGGAAGTACAAGCGGAACATATAAAAGGCAGTAAGGGCAGAGGTCGCAGAAGCAATCACCCATAAGCAAATACTGTCGTTGTAAACGTGCGCCAACATTTCATCTTTGGAGAAGAAACCTGAGAAGAAAGGAATACCAGAGATTGCCAAGCAACCAATGATGAAGGTGATGTGCGTGATGGGCAGAATTTTTTTGAGTCCACCCATTTTGCGCATGTCTTGTTCGCCACTCATGGCATGAATCACACTTCCTGCGCCCAAAAACAAAAGTGCTTTGAAGAAGGCATGTGTGAGCAAGTGGAACATTGCGCTTTGGTATGCGCCAACACCAAGGGCGATGAAAATCAATCCGAGTTGACTCACCGTAGAGTAAGCCAATACTTTTTTAATGTCGTTTTGCACGGCGGCAATGGTAGCAGCGACAAGGGCCGTTAAGGCACCTACACTGGCGATGATCCACATGGTTTCAGGCGCGAGGTCGAAGAGTACATGAGAGCGCACGATGAGGTAGATACCAGCAGTCACCATCGTTGCAGCGTGAATCAATGCAGATACAGGAGTGGGTCCCGCCATTGCGTCGGGCAACCATGTGAACAAAGGCAATTGAGCACTTTTTCCGCAGGCACCAATGAAAAGCAAAATAGTGATGGCCAGTATTGCAGGATTGCTTTCTGAGTATTGTGCTGCGTTGGCAAATACTTCGGTGTATTGCAAACTGCCAAATTCAGAAAACATGACAAACAAACCCAAGATGAAACCCAAGTCACCAATACGGTTCATAATGAAAGCTTTTTTTGCAGCATCATTGTAAGCCGGTGTTTTGTACCAAAAGCCAATTAACAGGTAAGAGCAGAAACCTACACCTTCCCATCCTGTGAAAAGCACCAGGAAGTTGTCGGCCATGACCAACAACAACATAAAGAAGATAAAGAGGTTGAGGTAGGCGAAGAAGCGCGAGAAGTTTTCGTCGTCGTGCATGTAGCCAATGGAATAAACGTGTATCAAAAAGCCCACACCCGTTACCAAACTCATCATGATGAGCGACAGTTGATCTACATAAAAAGAAAATGACAAGGTGGTATCGCCAATGACCAACCAGTCGAAAGCAGTGACTTCTGTTGCCACCGAACCGGCGTTGATGAATTGAACAAACACAACAGCAGTGCATATGAAAGCACCCAAAATGGTACCACTTCCAATTAAACCTGAGCTAGATTTTGAAAGATTTTTTCCGAATAAACCGTTGATGATAAAGCCAATCAGCGGTAAAACAGGTATGAGTAAAGCTAATTTCATTTTCGAACTACCATTTTAATTTATTCAATGCATTGATATCAACAGATCCTCTGTTGTGGTGTATCATTGTCAAAATTGCGAGGCCAATGGCGACTTCCGCAGCGGCGACAACCATGATAAAAAATACAAAAACCTGACCTTTTGCATCTCCGCGGAAAGCAGAAAAAGCCACCATTAATAAGTTTACCGCATTGAGCATAAGTTCAATCGACATAAAGGCGATGATGGCATTTCGGCGCAGCAGCATGCCCAAAACGCCAATGCTAAATAGCGTAACGCTGAGGAATATATAGTATTCCAAAGGCACAACTTGTATTGTTGAAGTAATTTCGTTCATACTTTTTCTTATTTCTTTTTTGCTAATAATACCGATCCTGCCATTGCAGAAAGGAACAGTACTGAGGTGGCTTCAAAGGGAAGTAAATATTCAGAGAACAATACCTTTCCTAAATTTTTAACAGAACCTAAACCTGGCACAACTTCGCTTACGGGCAATGCCACACTTTCTTTGAATGAAGCCACCATCACCAAAAAGAGCAAGCCGGCAGAAAGTGCTGCCGCTACTTTAACAATGGTGGATTTCGACACTTCTGACTCACTGTTGAGGTTGAGTAACATGATCACATATAGGAACAACACCATGATGGCGCCAGTGTAAACAATGATTTGCACTATGGCGAGGAAGTCGGCATTTAAAATAATGAAGTGCGCGGCGATTGAAAAGAAAGTGGCGATTAGGTACAACACGCTGTGTACCGGATTTTTTGAGAATACCATCATCAGCGCTGAGCCAATGGATATTGCCGATAGGATATAAAAAACGTAGGCTAACATTAGTATTTATTTTGTCTTTTAGTGATGTCAATTCTTTTGTCGAGCGATTCAACCAATTTGTCTTTGCCGTAAATAAAGTCTTTGCGCTCGTAGCTTGTTTTTACAATTTCGTCGGTGAGGAAGATGGCTTCTTTCGGACAAGCTTCTTCGCACAAACCGCAGAAGATGCAGCGCAGCATATTGATTTCATATACAGCAGCGTATTTTTCTTCGCGGTACAAAGCTTCTTCTCCTTTTTTGCGTTCGGCTGCCGTCATGGTGATGGCTTCGGCCGGACAAGCAACAGCACACAATCCACAAGCGGTGCAGTTTTCAGCGCCTTTTGCATCGCGCTTCAGCACGTGTTTGCCACGGTAAACCGGCGCAAATTCCCTTTGAACCTCAGGGTAGCTGATGGTGGCTTTTCGGGTGAACAAGTGGCTGATGGTGATCATCATCCCCTTGATAATGGCCGGAAAATAAAGACTCTCCATAAAGGTGAGTTCTTTATTTGATACCATTTTTGATCTATTGGTCAATGCCTTCATTCTACTATAATTTTATTTGGTAAAAATCATTACCGCGCCTGTTATCAATACATTCAGGATGGCCAATGGAATCAAATATTGCCATCCAAGTTTCATCAATTGATCGTAGCGAAAACGAGGGAGTGTCCAACGAATCCACATAAAGAAAAATATCCCGAAGATAATTTTTGCAAAGAAAGCAACTACGCCGAGTATCGCAACAGCATTGTCTGACAAGCCCAAATCGTGCATGAAAGGGAAGTTGTAACCTCCAAAATAAACCGCAGCAATTACACCACAAGAGATGAACATGTTGATGTATTCTGAGAAAAGGTAGAAGCCTAATTTCATAGAGCTGTATTCGGTGTGGTAACCACCCACCAACTCGGTTTCGCACTCAGGTAAGTCGAAAGGAGCACGGTTGGTTTCGGCCAAAGAGCAAATCAAAAAGATGATGAAGCCCACCGGCTGGTACCAAATGTTCCAATTGAATCCGTCTTGTTGTTCTACTATTTCGCGCACGCTCAAAGTACCGCTCATCATCACGATGGCGATCATGGAGAGACCCATGGCCAATTCGTATGAAATCATTTGCGATGAAGCACGAATAGCGCCCAGCAAAGAGAACTTGTTGTTTGATGCCCAACCACCAATCATGATGCCGTAAACACCAATTGAAGTCACGCCAAAGATGTATAAAATACCAATATTGATATCGGTTCCCTGCAGCATATAGTCAACGCCGTCAATGTTGATCACATCGCCCCATGGCAACACTGCGCTGGTCATTCCGGCGGTGAGCATCGCCAAGCACGGGCCCAAAATAAACAACCATTTGTTGGAGTGTGTGGGGATGATTTCTTCTTTAAAAAAGAATTTAACACCATCAGCCAAAGGTTGCAGCAAACCGAAAGGTCCTGCTCTGTTCGGACCGATACGGTCTTGTAAAAAGGCGGCTACCTTTCTTTCTGCCAACGTTGAATACATGGCTACCACCAAGGTAATCACGAATACAATGGTGATCAGTAGTATTTTAAAAATCAGTGCGAATTCCATTATTTATCCAGCTTTTTGTAATGAGGTTGAGCCAATTTCATGTAGTGGTTTTGAGAGATCACCGATTTGTGATCGATTTTGCGCGGACCCTCAATCACCCAGTCGGTGATTTTTTTGTGGTCAAAACGACAGTCGTTGCAAATCCATTCTTCTACTTCTCCCCATTGGTCTTTGCGGCCGGTAACGCGCAATACTTCGTCGCCTTTTTCCCAAAGGGTTACTTTGCCTGAACATTTTTTGCAATCTCTGTGCGCATCCATTGGTTTGGTAAACCACACCCTGCTTTTGAAGCGAAAGGTTTTGTCGGTCAATGCACCCACCGGACAAACATCGATCATGTTTCCAGAGAAATCATTGTCGATGGCTTTTTCAATGTAGGTGCTGATTTCAGAAACATCGCCTCTGTTCATCACACCGTGAACTCGTCCGTCGCAAATTTGATCTGCTGTTTTAACGCAGCGGTAGCAAAGGATGCAGCGGTTCATGTGCAATTGAATCTTGTCGCCGATGTCTTTTCTTTCAAAGGTTCTTCTTTCAAAATCGAAACGGGTGCCTTCGCCACCATTTTTGTATCCTAAATCCTGCAAGTGGCATTCGCCGGCCTGGTCACAAACCGGGCAATCTAAAGGGTGGTTGATCAATAAAAATTCTACTACTCCTTTGCGGGCATCCACTACTTCTGGTGAAGTGTTGTTTTGTACTTCCATGCCGTCCATCACCGTGGTGCGGCAAGAGGCTACGAGTTTTGGCATCGGACGCGGGTCTTTGTCAGAACCCTTGCTCACCTTTACGATGCAGGTACGACAATATCCTCCGCTTGTTTTCAGCTTCGAGTGGTAACACATGGTGGGAGGTGCAACATCACCACCTATCATGCGTGCCGCCTGAAGGATAGTTGTTCCGTCTGGAACTTCTACTGTTTGTCCATCAATGGTTACTTTGGCCATTTTTATTTCTTTTAATGTGCTAGTTCAGTTTTTGGAATCATGGCTTCAAACTCGGCGCGGAAGTGGCGAATGGCACTTGCAACGGGCCATGCAGCAGCATCTCCGAGTGGACAAATGGTATTTCCTTCGATGCGTTTTTGAATGTCCCACAACAAATCGATGTCGCTTGCCTTGCCATGACCATGCACGATGCGGTGTGCAATTTTTTCCATCCATCCTGTTCCTTCGCGGCAAGGCGAACATTGTCCGCAGCTTTCGTGGTGGTAAAAACGGGTGAAGGTGTAAAGATTTTCAGCGATGTTGGTGTCTTCGTCAAATACAATGAATCCGCCCGAACCCAGCATCGATCCTGTGGCAAAACCACCGTCGCTCAGCGACTCATAGCTCATCAATCGTGGTTCGCCGGCAGCTGTTTTTAACAGCAATTCCGTTGGTAAAATGGGTACTGAAGATCCGCCGGGAATACAGGCTTTCATCTTTTTGTTTTTCCAAATGCCTCCGCAGTATTCGTCGGAATAAATAAATTCTTCAACAGGCAAGCCGAGTTCAATTTCGTAAACGCCTGGCTTGTTGATATGGCCCGATGCGGAAATTAATTTTGTACCGGTGCTTCTGCCAATCCCGATTTTAGCGTATTCTTCGCCGCCCATGTTGATGATGGGAACAACGGCTGCAATCGTTTCAACGTTGTTGACAACGGTTGGACAGCCATACAATCCTGCAATCGCGGGAAAAGGAGGTTTGATGCGCGGATTGCCGCGTTTGCCTTCCAATGACTCTAACAAAGCGGTTTCTTCTCCGCAAATGTAGGCGCCCGCACCAACCTGAACGTAAAGGTCAAGATCGTAACCGGTGCCTAAAATGTTTTTTCCTAAAAAACCTGCGGCGTATGCCTCGGCAATGGCGGCTTCTAATATGCGCGCTACGTAAAAATATTCGCCGCGAATGTAGATGTATGATGTTTTTGCGCCCAATGCAAAACTTGAAGTGATCATTCCCTCGACTAATGCGTGCGGAATTTTCTCCATTAAATAGCGGTCCTTAAAGGTGCCTGGCTCTGACTCATCAGCGTTGCAAACCAAATAACGGGCAACACCTTCGGGTTTAGCGAGGAAACTCCATTTCATTCCTGTGGGAAATCCGGCTCCACCGCGTCCTCTTAGTCCTGATTTTTTTACCTCTTCTACTATGGCTTCAGGGCTCATTGTTTTCAGCGCTTTTTCAACAGAGGCGTACCCTCCGTGTTGGCGGTAAACTTCCAATGTGTGAATGCCTGGAACCTTGTCGTTGTGTATCAATAACTTTTTACCCATTACCTTATAATGTGTTTTTGTAATCCATATCGGTATAACTTCTTCTTGTGCCGGCAGCGCGGTAGCTGTCGATCAAAGCATCCACTTTCTCTGGTGTTAAATTTTCGTGGAAAGAGGCACCACATTGCAGCATTGGTGCGGTACCACAGCTGCCCAAACATTCCACCGCTTTTAAAGTGAACATGCCGTCACTGGTTGTTTCTCCTGGTTTAATACCAAGGCGTTTGCCAATGTGCGCAATGATGTTGTCGGCTCCTCTTGACCAGCAAGATGATGTGCGACAAACATCGAACACACAATTGCCTACTGGCGCCAAGTGAAACATGGAGTAGAAAGAAGCTACTTCGTAAACTTCTACCGACTGTATTTTTAAAACAGAGGCCACGAGATCCATGGTTTGTGGACTCAACCACCCGTCGAAATCAGCCTGCGCAATATGCAATACTGGGATCAACGCCGATTTCTGCTTTCCTTCGGGATAGCGGCTCATGATGTTTTGGATCAAGGCCAAAGACGCGTCTGAAAATTTTATGTTCACTGGATTACTCATATTTTTTAAGCATCTAATTCTCCTGCAATTACATTTAAGCTACTCAAGGTGATGATGGCGTCAGACAACATAGATCCTTTGATCATATCGGCATAAGCCTGGTAGGCAATAAAACATGGTCTTCTGAAATGCAAGCGGAAAGGATGTCTTCCTCCATCACTCACCAAGTAGAAACCAAGTTCGCCATTTCCGCCTTCAACAGAGTGGTATACTTCGCCAATAGGCACATCCATTTCACCCATCACTATTTTAAAGTGGTAGATGAGGGCTTCCATTTTAGTATATACATCTTGTTTTGGAGGCAGGTAAAATTCGGGTACATCAGCATGGTAAGGACCCGTTGGCATTTTTGCCATCGCTTGCTTGATAATGCTGATGCTTTGCCACATTTCCTCGCTGCGCACCATGTAGCGGTCAAAACTGTCTCCGCCTTTTCCAACTGGGATCACGAAATCAAAATCTTGGTATGAGGCATAAGGGCTCGCAACGCGCACGTCGTAATCAACCCCTGCTGCGCGCAAGTTTGGTCCCGTAAAGCCATAGTTCAATGCTTTTTCAGCAGTGATAGCGCCAGCGCCTACGGTACGGTCGATGAAGATCCGGTTTCTGTTCAGCAAACGTTCGAACTCGCCCAATGCTTTTGGGAAATTCTCAACAAATTTTTCAATTTTTTTCCAGGTAACATCGCTGAAGTCTCTTTCAAATCCACCAATGCGGCCGATATTGGTTGTCAATCGAGCACCGCAAATGCTTTCAAATATTTCGTAGATGTGTTCTCTTTCTTGAAAGATATACAAGAAGCCTGTGAGGGCGCCTGTATCAACACCAAGGATGGAGTTGCAAATAATGTGGTCGGCAATACGCGCCAACTCCATTATGATAACGCGCATGTAATCTACACGCTTTGGCGTTTGTACGCCGAGCAATTTTTCTACTGTCATTTCCCAACCCATGTTGTTGATGGGCGAAGAGCAGTAGTTCAATCGGTCGGTGATGGGCGTGATTTGGTTGTAAGGTCTTCTTTCGGCCAATTTCTCAAATGCACGGTGGATATAGCCCACCGTTGATTCGGCACTCACAATGATTTCGCCGTCCATCTGCAACACGTTTTGAAAAATACCGTGTGTGGCAGGGTGGGTTGGACCAAGATTGATGGTGTTTAAA
>CANFBW010000054.1 GCA_947444925.1 Flavobacteriales bacterium
ACAATGCCTTCGATGTTCTTGTCGAGAATCGATTTTTGATACAAGGCAAAGCACAGCATTAGTAGTCCCAAACCATTGAGTAAAAGGCCTGAAACCACCAAACGTTTTCTTTTGTCTTTTGCCGCAAACCGCGAGACAATAATGCCCACTGCCGCAATAGCCATGAGTGACAGCGCAATCCAAGCTAAAGTGTCGTAGCGAATAGAAGCATTTAATTTTTTTATGGAAGTGTACATTGACAATTGCACGTCTTCTGAAATTTTGTCGCTTTTTTTGGCATTGGCCAAATTAAGGTTGTCTTGCAGATCAGCATTGCCCGGATTCAATTTCAAAGCACGCTCGTAATTTAAAATAGCTAGACCAATGTTGTTTTGCTTGTAATAGGAATTACCCAATGCGGCATACAAATCGGAACTGACGTAATTTTGTTGCAATAGCAATTCTAAACTTTGGGCGCTGCGCTCGTATTTTCCTTGTCGGTAATAAGATGCAGCCGAGTCGGCAATGCTCGTTGAACTGCCTAAAGCATTGAATCCGATGAGGAGGAGCAAGGTGATGGCTAAGTTTTTCATGCTTCTATTTTTGTAATTATTGCCAATGCCTTGGCGTAAATATCGCTGATCACATCGTTGACAGGTGCATATTGAGCCATTTCGCATTTCTCAAGCAGTTCAATACATTCTTTAATGTCCTGCTCATTGCTTCCTTTAGTTTGAAGGACTTCAGCAATCATTTGTTTGTTGAGGTTTACCAATGGAATGTTGAATTTATCGGACAAATAACTATTAAGCGCACTGAGCACAGCGCCGTAAAAAGCCTTGTTGTCTTTGTTTTGCAAGTGCTGTTCGGCCACTTTTAATTTTTTAGCGGCGATCTTCGCAGCGTTTTTGTTTTTTGAACCAATCAGCGCAGCAGCGTCGTAAGTTCTTTCTCTTTTCATTACAATGATCGCAATCATTGCTACTTGGGGGAGAATAGCGAGCAGCCAAAAAAGCGTTGAACCAGTGAACGGTGTTGTTTTGCCTTGATGCAATAGTTCCTTGTTGACGGCGAAATAATGAATGTCTTTTTGCGCAAATTTCAAATCTTCTTTATTTACGTATCCCGCTGCTGAGCCATCTCCTTTGTCTACGCTGATCGCAATTTGTGGCGCACTTGTTTTTTGGTATTGTGCAGTTGCAGGATTGAAATAAGAAAATTCAAGCGCCGCAATTTTACTTTCGCCGGCGTGTTTCGGAATTAGAATGTACTCATAGGTTTTTTGTCCCGACATGCCCGAAGCATCGGTGCTAATGTTTTCAGAGATTTTGGGATCGTACACTTCAAAATCAGCAGGAAAAGCAATCTTAGGTAATTCTGTCATTTTAATATTGCCACTCCCTTTGATGGTCACTTTGTAGGAAATTGCGTCGTTTGCCTTGACATGGTCTTTGTCTACCTTGGCTGAAATACTGAAGTTTCCGACTGCTCCACTGAAAGATGCTGGCTGCCCAGAAAGCGGCAGGGGTTTAACAGTGATGGAAAGTGTGTTGGAGTATATTTTGCGCTCCTCTGTTTGCTGAAAGAAACCAAAGCCTTGAGATACCAAACTAATTGTTCCGCTCAGTTTTGGGATATGGTGTGTTCCAGCTTCAATTGGAATGAGTAATGATTGTCTGTATAAGCCAACAACGTGTTGTTTGCCGTTGATCGTTTTAACTGCCGACTGTCCGTTGCTTGCAAGATCTTTTTTATAAAAACCATTGTATTCAGGTTCGTTGTTGATTTGCAATCCGCTGAGATTGAACTGTGAATAATACTTGATGGTCAGCGAGAGCGGTTCTCCCAGGTAAACGCTTTTTTTGTTTGCGGTAATGTCGAGATAGTATTCTTCGGAGCGCACTATTTTACTTTGGTCGATGGCCGATACTACAATTTTGACCGAATTTGATTTGTATGTTTTTCCTTCTATCACTATTTCCAAAGGAGCAATATTGTATTCACCTGCTTTTTCAGCTTGGTAGGCAACGGTGTAGGTTAATTGGTATTTAACGCTCGATTTGCCGTTGACCCAATTGCTGTAGTAGCCAGTACTTCTGCCGTCGTTTAAAAAGCGCAATCCATTTACTGCTTTTGGCACCAGTTTGGCGTTGCCTAAATTACTGGGTGATTCGATAACGTAAGAAATTTGAAAATTGTCGCCCACGTCAGGTGATGGGTTGTTGCTTTCGGCCTTGATGGTGATTTGCTGCGCATATCCTGTTAGGCAAGAAAACATTACAATGAGAACTAATAGTTTGTGCATATTACCAGTCTTTTTCTACTTTTTGTTTTTTGACTTTCATCTTCTGTAAAAGCAATTTTTGCTGTAGTTTTTTTTCTTCACCTTCCAAAGATTTTAGTATTTGGTCGGCTTGCTCTTTTGATATTTTTGTTTTTTGAGGAGCGGATTTCTTTTGTTCTTCTTTTTTCTTCTCACCATCTTTTCCTTCTTGTTCTTTCTTTTTTTGTGCGTCGTCTTTCTTTTGGTCTTTTCCTGCTTTGTCGTCTTTGTTTTTACCGTCCTTGTCTTTTTGGTCGTCCTTTTTATCGTCTTTGTTTTTCTTATCGTCTTTTTTGTCCTTGTTTTTTTGGTCTTCTTTTAATTTTTTAAGCGCATAAGAAAGATTGTATTTGGCATCTTGATCGTTTGGATTTAAACGCAAAGATTTTTTATAAGTATCAATGCTTTCTTCAAATTTATTGGCTTTCAACAAAGCATTGCCTTGGTTGTAAAGAGCTTTTGATTTAGTTTGCTGGTCTTTGCTCAGGTCGGCAGCTTGCGCATAGAGCTTCTCTGCGTCTTCGTATTTTTGTTGCTGGTAGAGCACATCTCCCTTGTTGAATTTAGCTTCCGCTGAAGTTGGATTTATTTTCAAGGCTTCATCGTATTTTGCCAAAGCTTCGTTGTATTTTCCTTTCTTGTAAAAATCATTTCCTTCGCGAATTGGGGCGCGTTCTTTTTGTCCCTGCGCAAGTAGAGCAAAACAAAAGAAGAGGAGCGTTGCAAAGTACTTCATAGCATCAAGGGTTTGTTTTATTTACGCCAAGCCACCTGTTAACTGGTAAGGCAATACTCAGCAAAATAAAAATAAAAGACCATAGCAAAAAGATTTGAAAATGATCGTCGTAGTCACTGTATTCTTTGGTGGCGCTTTCGCTTTTTTTAATGCTGTTTAGTTTTTTAAATAAGTCATCACTGCTGCTGTAAGCGTTGAAATAAGTGCCGCCGCCCATTTCAGCCAAGTCGTAAAGCATTTGTTCGTTGAGGCGACTGGTAACCGTGTTGCCGTCTGCATCTTTTCTGTAACCCAGTATTTGTCCTTCTTTGACAATTGGAATCGGACCACCTTGCGCTGAGCCCATTCCAACGGTGAAGATCTTAATGTTTTTATCCTTGGCCATTTTAGCCGCCTCTTCGGCATCGTCTTCGTGGTTTTCACCATCGGTAATCACAACGATAGATTGATTGCGTTTGCTTTCTTTTGGAAATGATTCCATTGCTAAATCAATGGCTGCGCCAATTGCAGTGCCTTGCACCGGCATTAAATCGGTGTTGATGCTGTTTAAAAACATTTTCGCTGCAGCGTGATCAGTCGTTAGTGGCAATTGCACAAAGGCATCGCCTGCGAACACAATAATACCAATGCGGTCAGAACCAAGTTGCTCAATAAGTGAGGAGATATAAAGCTTTGCGCGCTCCAATCGATTGGGTTGAATGTCTTGCGCATTCATGCTATTTGACACATCGAGGCAAAATAAAATATCGATGCCCATGGTTTTTGTTTCTACTTTTTTGCCGCCCATCTGCAGGTTGGCGCAGGCGAGGATCAAAAGTGCTATTCCACTTGAAAAGAAAATAAAGCGCAGGCTTTGTTTGTATTTGGATTGTGTTGGAGCAAGTGTGCTCTGTAGCTTTTTGCTTACTACTTTTTGTAGAGCGCGTTTTGCCTTGTAACGGTGCAAAATAAATAACACTGTTAAAATGGGTAAAGCCCATAGTACATATAAAAAGAAGGGGTACTGAAAACGCGCTAAATCACTCCAGTCATTGTTGATTGCTGCTATGTATGTATTGTTTATCATGGCAGTTTTCTAAAAAAGAACCAATTAATGGGGGTTGATAATAATAGAAGAATTAAGCCGCATGCTGCGAAAGGCATGAACAATTCGTTTTTTTTGTAGTATTTCTGCGCCGCGATTTCTATTTTTTCGAGGCGGTCAATTTCAGCATAAATTTCTTTGAGTTTTTGATTTCCCGTAGCGCGAAAATATTTTCCGCCCGTAATTTTGGCAATGTTTTTTAGGGTTTCTTCATCGATATTTACGGGAACTTCTCTGTACACCAAGTTGCCCAGCATGTCTTGTCCAATGGGTGAAAGTGCGGTTCCCTTTGAGCCAACACCTATTGTGTAAACTTTAATGCCATAGGTATGCGCAAGTTCTGCGGCAGTTTTTGGATCAATTTCACCCGCATTGTTTTCTCCGTCGGTGAGCAAAATGATTACTTTGCTTACGGCGGTGCTTTCTTTGAGGCGGCTGACGGCAGTCGCCAGTCCCATGCCGATGGCGGTTCCGCCGTCTACCATACCGCTGTGGATGTCGTCAAAAAGTTGGTTGAGCCGCGTGTGGTCTATGGTGAGCGGGCATTGCGTGAAGCTTTCTGAACCGTATATGACAAGACCCAGTCTGTCGTTCTTTCTGTCGTTCACAAATATTTTTGCAATTTGTTTTGATGCTTCGAGTCGGTCGGGTTTGAAATCGCGTGCGAGCATACTTGTTGAAATGTCGAGCGAGATGACGATGTCAATGCCTTCTGTTTTTTCTTCCTCCCAACTCAAACTGGCTTGTGGTCGGGCCAAGGCAAAAACCATCAATATTAAAGCGAGCGATTGAAGTGCTAAAGGTATGTGGCGAAGGTATGTCAAGGGAGAAATGGGGATCTTGCTGAAAGGCGCCAGAGATGAGTAGCGCAAAGTGGGCTGAAAATATTTGTGTTTGACAAATTGCCAAAGGATTAAAATTGGCACTAGCAAAAGCAGCCAAAAAGCGCGAGGTTCGGCATAAATTTCCCAGTCGAACATTTTTTCAAATGTGTCTCTAAAAAAGCGATATGTGCTGTCGTAACTCATTTTTTTATCCGCAGGTCAAAATAAAATCTTTGGTTAACGTGAAGCACAATTCATTTTCATTGGCACTTGGTTCCGCCTTGGCGAACTTCGTCATATCGGCAATTTGCAAGATGCGCTGCAGTTTTTCTTTTTCGTTTGTAGGCACTGCTGTTCTGTTCATTTGCTGCATTATTTCAGCAGTGGTAAGTTCCATGGCGATGACACCGAATTTTTTTTCAATGAATTCGCGCAATAAAAAAGAGAGTTCCGATTGAAATTCTTTGATTTGTCCCTGCTGCCAAAGTTTTTTATTGTCCAACAACAACAGTTTTTGCAGCGCGGCATCCTTCGCTGATATTTCGGGCACAACAATTTCGACTGCCGGTTTTTTGCGCTTTTTGAAATACCACCACAAGAAAATTACCAGCGCTGTCAATGCTACAAGGGCGATGCTTCCATAAATTAATTCGTTTTTAATTTCTGCCCAAATAAAAGGAGTGTCCAATGGCGCTTTGATGTCTTTAATGGTGTCGCCTGCTGTAGCAATGTCTTTTATTTCGATGAGTTGGGCTGTGCTTCGAGCGACAAGCTTTCCTGAATCGTTTTTTATTTCAACAGGGGCAAGCACAACAAAGGCTTTTTCAAAACAAGTGACAGTGATTTTTTGTGAAACAACGCGTTGATTTTTTTCAATGCTGCTGTCTCTTTTCGACAGCTTGATGATTTCAAGTTTCGAATTGATGGTGTCAATAAATACTGGCCACACCGCCTTGCTGTTTATTGGAAGGCGGAGTTGGGCTGTTATTTCAAATTGATCGCCAATGATGAAAATTTTGCTTTTTGTTGTAAATGTAAAAGTGCTGTCGCTGGCATGAGCGAGTGTCGACAGCAAAAGGCATACTATGAAAATTACTTTTCTCATCAGGCACCACGTTTTTTAAATAAGCCCATCAGCGGACGAACATAGGGATGGTCAATGTTGAGGGAAATATTATCGATGCCGCATTTTACAAAAAGCGCTTGCAGTTCGGATTCGTGTTTTAGGTACCACTTTTTATGAGCAGCTTTGGTGCTTGAACTGCTGGTGTTGATCCATTTTTCTTGCCCTGTTTCATTGTCTGTTAACTTGATCAAACCTACTGATGGCAATTCTTTTTCTTTGGGATCAAAAATACGCAACGCCATTACGTCGTGTTTTTTGTTGGCTATTTTTAGCGCATCAGAAAAATTTTCTCCGAGGAAATCTGAAATTAAAAATACAGTGCTTTTTTTCTTCACGGCATTTGACAAATAACGCAAGGCTGCCGATATATCGGTGCCTTTGTTTTGGGGTTCAAAGTCGAGCAAGTCACGAATAATGCGCAGCACATGTTTTTTTCCTTTTTTGGGTGGAATGAATTTTTCAACTTTATCTGAAAATAAAATCACGCCCACTTTGTCGTTGTTGATGGAGCTGGAGAAGGCGAGTACGGCTGCAATTTCAGTAATGAAATGTTTTTTGAGTTGCTCATTGGAACCAAAGATACCTGATGCACTGACGTCGATGAGGAGTACCACTGCGAGTTCTCTTTCTTCTTCAAATACTTTGACGAAGGGTTCGTTGAAACGGGCCGTAACATTCCAGTCGATGTTTCGAATATCATCGCCATGCGCATAGTCGCGCACCTCACTAAAAGTCATGCCTTTTCCTTTAAACGCAGAATGGTACTCTCCTGAAAAAAGTTGGGCGGAGAGCCCCCTGGTTTTAATTTCAATCTGGCGTACTTTCTGTAAGAGTTCCTTGCTATCCATCGGATTTCAGTCGTTTAAGGAACTTCAACTATATTTAAAATTTCAGTGATAATGTAGTCACTTGTAATGTTTTCAGCTTCGGCTTCGTAGGTCAATCCGATGCGGTGACGCAAAACATCAAAACAAACGGCACGCACATCTTCAGGAATGACGTAGCCTCTGCGTTGCAGAAAAGCGTGTGCTTTCGCCGCTTTCGCGAGGTTGATGCTGGCGCGGGGAGAACCGCCAAAGTCTATCATGTTTTCAAAGCGCTCCAAACCATATGCCTTCGGTTCGCGTGATGCAAAAACAATATCTACAATGTATTTCTCTATTTTTTCATCCATGTACACGTCCTTTACGACATTGCGTGCGCTGATGATTTGCGCGCAATTCAGCTTCGTCATCGCCTTCGGAAAATCTTTCAAAAGATTTTGACGAATGATTTTTTGCTCTTCTGCTTTTGCCGGATATTTTAATATTACTTTGAGCATGAAACGGTCGATTTGCGCTTCAGGCAAAGGGTAGGTGCCTTCTTGTTCAATTGGATTTTGTGTGGCCAAAACTAAAAATGGATCGGGCAACATAAAAGTTTCAGTACCAATGGTAACTTGGCGTTCTTGCATTGCTTCCAACAAGGCGCTTTGCACCTTTGCAGGAGATCGGTTGATTTCATCGGCAAGCACGAGGTTGGCGAAAACCGGACCTTTCTTCACCGTGAATTCTTCTTTCTTTTGGTTGTAAATCATGGTGCCTACCAAGTCGGCAGGCAGCAAATCTGGTGTGAATTGAATGCGTTTGAAGTCGGCTGAAATAATGGTTGACAGGGTATTGATGGCCAATGTTTTTGCCAAACCAGGCATTCCTTCTAAGAGGATGTGCCCGTTGGAAAGTAAGCCAATCAGCAAACTGTCGACCATGTGTTTTTGCCCTACTATGACTTTGTTCATCTCCATCTTGATCACCTCTACAAAGGCGCTTTCTTGATGAATTCTTTCGTTCAAAACACTGATGTCAATGCTTTCGTTTTGTACAGTTTCCATGTTGATTTTTTTGGAGCGAGTACAAAAATAAAAAAATAGCGTAATTTAACACACAAATGAAAATAATTTGTTGTTAAAAAATGTTTGCCGTGTATTATTCTATAGGTCTTAGCGAAATGCGTGTTTTGAAAGTTTTTGTACTGTTTTTTATTTTAAGTTTTTGTAGCGTTTTTGCGGCTGTGGATTCTTTGCATTTCGATTGGAATAACGTTGCCAAAAGAAAATGGGTGGGTGAAGATTTTTGGGCCAACCGTTTGCAAGATTGGAGCGTCGATGAACACAGAGTGAATTGCTTGCGTCCGGGAGTGAATTCAACCTTACATATGCTTTCAGCGGAGTTGAAGGGTGATTTTGCGCTGGAAGGTAGTATTACTTTGGGAAGAAATAAAGTAGCAGTGGGGGATAGTGGTGCACGGTCGGGATTGCTTTTGGGACTGAGCGATACGGCATTGAATTACTTAGCTAGATCGACCATGCAGCATTTTTTTTTGAAGGAAAATGGTGTTTACATAGGGATCGATGAAAGACATCGTTTGTTTATTGAGGAATTATCGAGTAAAGCAAGTGTACATTCCAAAGCTTTATCGCCAGCATACATTCAGCAAATGCTGACAAAAGGAATTTCACTTCAATTTTCAATAAAGAGTAAAGGAGATTCAATGTTGGTGTCTCTTTCTCTAAAAGATGGGGGAGGTAAAAGTATTGAATTGCTGTTGCCTTCGGGTATTATTGGTGGCAACATTGCTTTTGTAGCGTCGGCACAAAATTATTTAAGCAAGTATTTTTTTGATGATTTCAATATTGGCGGGACTGCATTGGCTCGGCGCGATGACAGAAAATTTGGACCGATTTCCACCTGCCTGTATTCACTTGACGCGAATGTATTGAACCTCTCCGTTCAGTTTTTGCCCATTGGTATTCAGTATGGAGATTCGGCCGCCATTGAAATCAATAGATCGGGTCAGTGGCAAGGTTTTAAAACGATAGCCATTGATTCAATTTATGGATTGGCGCTGCTGCGAAATCATATTTGGGATGATGTTGTTGCGCGTCGCTATCGCGTGCGTTTGAAGCGCGATAAAACATTTGAGGGCGACTATTACTACGGCCAAATTGCGATGCCCGCCAGTACTGAAAATAAATTAAAAATTGCGGTACTGAGCTGCAATGGAATGCCCTTTATTGAGCGCAGTGGCATGGACTATTGGCAAATTTGGAAGCCTTATGAATTGAGTGCAAAGAGGTGTGCTATAGAAAAGCCTGAATTGCTCGTTTTTTTAGGTGATCAAATGTATGAGTCACGGCCGGTGCCAATGGAATGGGATAAAACATTGTATGCGTTGGATTACCAATACAGGTGGCTTTTGTGGTGCATGCAGTTCAATCCGCTTACTTCCTCTTTGCCAACCCTGGTGATGATGGATGATCACGATTATTTTCAAGGCAATTTATGGGGTGTCAATGGCGATACGCTTTCTAGGACAAGTGCAAAGGATAAACCTATTAATTATGCTGGCGATGCTGCTGACTGGTTAATGGAAAATGGTGGATTTTTTCAAGATCTTGCTTTGTTGAAATATGCCGTTGCTTTGCAAACAGCGCATCTGCCAACTTCCTGCTCCAAACAAAATACAGCCGTTCCTGATTATTACACAGTATTGAAATTTAAGGGAGTGGGTTTGGCGATTTTAGAGGATAGAAAGTACAAATCTGCACCAATGAAGGCATTGCCAAATGTTGCTTCGTTCAACGGTTTTCCACACAACGATAGTCTTTCTGTAGATTCTCTTGACAATATAGACGCGCAATTGCTGAATGAAGATCAGTTGCAAATGTTAGACAAATGGTCGGAAGATTGGAACAACGAAAGTATGAAAGTGGTTTTTACGCAGTCGGTTTATTCTTGTTTGAGTGCATCGCGAAAAGGTTTTAATCCACTGTCAGGAAAGAATATTGTAATAGATGAAAAAATTGATTTCCCAACTCGGTTGGCAAAAGATATGGACAGTAATGGTTGGCCAAAGTCGGGACGAGACAAGGCTTTGCAAACCATTCGTCGATCAGGAGCATTGTTGGTGGGTGGCGATCAACATTTTCCGAGCGTGGTACAACAAGGCATTGCGCGATGGAAAGATGCTGTATATAGTTTTACGGTACCCGCTGTCAGTAGCACTTATCCTCGCTTTTGGTATCCTGATAGTACGGATCACTGCGGTGACAACAATTATTTGGATGGTTTTGGCAATAAATTTTCGATGCAGGCTTATTCAAATCCAGTCAAAAATGACAGTTTTCCGCTTTGGATGCAAAACGCACCGGGCATCGCTTTTGTAACTTGCGATAAACAAAAACAAAGCTATACTTTGGATTGTTGGGATTTTGAGCACGACACAAAACAGTATCCAGGCTGGCCAATTACAGTGAGAGTGGCCGACAATATTTATGCTTCCTCTTTTTTTGAAACACCAGTGGTCATGGTGAAGAAAGCAAAGTTGCCTCTGATTTCTGTGATTGATATGGAAAACAATCAGTTTTTATATGCTCTGCGGATCAACAACCAAAGTTTGAAAGTGCCGCACGACGGCAAGTACAAATTAATTATTGAGTTGGACAACGGTCGCAAAAAAGAGGTGCTGGTGAAAACAGGAAAAGGAAAAGTGCTGCTACGCTAAATCTGCTGTCTTTTAAGGAATCAGTGACGACGGTGTTTTTCCAAAATGTTCGCTGAAGCGTTTTGTGAAATGGGAGTGTTGCTTAAATCCTACTTTCCATGATACTTCGCTCACGGTGTATTTTCCACTTGGCAGCATTTCAGCTGCTTTTCTCAAGCGCACAATGTAAATAAAGTCGATCACTGAATATCCAGTATGTTCGGCAACCATTGCATATAATTTAGTGCGGCTGATGCCAACGGTTTGCGCCAGCAGAGCTGGGGTAAGATCTACATTTTCAATATGTGTTTCAATGGCATTTATGAGTTTTTGAACAAACTCGTTGTTTTCTGCTGCAATTGCTGGTGAAGCGATTTCAGCTCTTGTGCTTTTTTCTGGAATGCTTTTCCATCTTTTTTTCAGCACCTCCATTTGTCTCAAAATATTGCGCACCTTTATTTGCAAAATATCAATGTTGAATGGTTTGGCGATATAATCGTCGGCGCCAAATTCGAGTCCGCTAATCATACTTTCATCAGACGTTTTGGCTGTAAGTAAGAGAACAGGTGTAGCGCAAAGTTCTTCATTGGTTTTGATTGCTTTGCACAATTCAAATCCATCCATTTCGGGCATCATCACGTCGCTAATAATGATGTCTGGTCTTTCTGCAATGGCAATGTCTAGCGCTTTTTTGCCGTTTTCTGCTTCAACAATGTGGTAACGGGTTTCGAGTTCCCCTTTTAAGAAGGAACGGATGTCGTGGTTGTCGTCAACGATGAGTATTTTGTAATCGCTTTTGACAACGCTGCTGTTACTTGCCTGATTCAAAAAATGAACTTCCGTTCTGTCGTACTTAGCGGTGTTGCTTTTGTGTGCATTGATTTCACTATTGCTGTAGGCGTCTTTTGATATCGGTAAAATTATTTTGAATGCAGCGCCTTCGCCAACTTCAGATCGCAATGAAAGACTGCCTTTGTGCAGAGAGATTAGGCTTTTGACAAGCGATAGCCCAATGCCAATGCCTTCAATGCTTGGGTTGGTTTTGGATTGGTAGAATTCATCGAATATTTTTTCTTGTTCGTTCTTTGGGATTCCTGGTCCGGAATCACGCACGGTAATGGCAATTTTTGCGCCTGAATCACTTGTTACAATGTTTAAAGAAACAGCGCCGTTATTTGGTGTGTATTTGATGGCATTTGACAAGAGGTTCATGAGGACTTTCTCCATCTTGTTTTCATCAAACCAAGCATTTATGGTTTGTTCGCTACAATTTACAGCAAAGGTAATGTTGTTGCTTTGCGTTTGAAAACGGAAAGCATCGGTGATGGGTTTCAAGAAATGCAAAAAGTCTTGTTCACTCACTTTAAGTTCTTGATTGTTTGTTTGTATTTTTCTAAATAATAAAATTTCGTCAATGTACTTTCTTAAGCGCAAAGTGTTTTGCTTCATTAAGGCATAAAGATTCTGGCGATCGACTTGTAAATCTTCTCTTATAAGTTTGTCGATCGGACCTTGAATTAAGGTCAAGGGCGTTTTGAATTCATGCGATACATTGGTATAGAATTCCATTTTGGCATCTATCAATTCTTCCTGCTTTTCAACAGCTGCTTTTTGCAGCGCAATTTCTTGCTTTAAATGGATTTGTTTAAAAGTGAAATAGCGGTAAAGCCATAATAAAAAAATGAAGATGCTTAGGTAGAAGATGTAGGCTACGTTGCTCCGCCACCAAGGTGGAAGAATGCTAAGTAGTAATATTTTTTCTTTGCCAATATTGAGTCCGTTTCTATTTTGCACTTGCACATGAAAGGTGTATTTACCAGGGGCTAAATGTGTGTATGTAACAAGGCGGTTGCTGGCGCTGGTGTGCAGCCATTCTTTGTTAAATCCGTCTAATTTGTAACTGTATTCAATGCCATTTGGATCATTGAAATAAAGGGTTGAAACTAAAAATGAAATCACATTTTCGGCATATTGTAACTCTATTTCATCGAGCGTATTAATGGGATTATTCAGCAATACTCGGTCATTGATGCTGTCGCCAGGCAAGACCACTTGGTTGAAAAGACGCAGTTCGGTGATTTGAGCTTCTAAGTTGTGCGGTGCAGATTGAATGTGGTTTGGGTCAAAGTAAACGAGCTTATGCAGACCGCCAAATAAAATCAATCCAGAAGGTGTAATACAGGCGCTCTTCTCGCAAAAGAAATCGATTGGCAAGTCAGAGAAAGGATAATTGATGAATTTTTGTTGTGCTACGTTTAGCATAGAAATACCACCGTTGGTACTCATCCAGATGTTTCCATTAAGGTCTTGCACCAAAGCGTGAATGGTGTTGTTAATGAGTCCATTTTGAGAAGAGTAGTATTTGAAAAAGTATTGTTTTTCACTGCTGTTAGGATTTTCAAGTAGGTGCAAGCCCTTTGATGTAGCAAACCAAATACGGCCTTGTTTGTCGCAAAGGATTTGCGTGATGGTATTGTCTTTCAATGTACCTTGCACAAGATCGTTGGCAAAGAAGTTGACGATTTTATTGTTTGTGGGGTTGTATTTACTGAGGCCAGAAACAGTGCCAAGCCAAATGTTTCCTTGGGCATCGAGCGCTAAACTGCGCACCCAGTTGCTTGCTATGCTTTCTTTATTGGAATTGTGGCGTAAAGATTGAATGGCGTAGGTTTTTGGATCGATTATTTTTACGCCATCCCCTTCGGTAGCCACCCAAATGTTGTGTGACTGATCTTCGAGAATGGCCATCGTTTGATTGCCCGAATTGTAGTTTTTATCTGCCGGCGCAAAGAGAAAATGTTTGCTTTTTTTTGCGTTCGGGTCATAAGCTAGCACCCCGGCGTTGGCACTACCCATCCATAATTTTCCATCGCTGTGCTGCATTAAAAAGCAGAGTTCTCGACTTTGCAAGTGATAGGGTGCTTCTCCTTGGTTGAAGGAACTGAATTTTTTTTGTGAAGTGTCAAAATGAAGTAAACCCCTTTGTCCGCTAGCAATCCAAATTCCACTGCGGTCGCTGAGTAATGCATTAACATAGCCCAATGATCCGCTGGCGCTTGGTTGCATGTCTTTTAACACCGAAAATCCCGGCGCATTTTTTTGCATATAAATAAGCCCTTCTCTATAAGTGCCGAGCCAGTAGTTGCCATCTTTGTCTTCAAATATTGAGCGTGTTACTTCTTTTACTAAAGCAGTGGAGGAGAAAAAAGAGTTGTCGGCAAAGTGATCATATCGCTGTGCCGCTGAGTGATAGGCGAAGAGCCCTGCTTCTGAGCCAAGGTAAATTCCATTGTCTTTACTTTTGAGTCCACATAAAATATTGTCGCGTCGGAATTTTTCGGAGCTATTGTCGTTGATGGGCAATGCCGTGAAAACATCATTTTCAAGGTTTAATATTCCACTGCCCATTCCATAAGAACCTATCCAGAAGTGTTGCTCATCGCGCTGCGCCAGAAAGCTAATGTTTTTTTGGTGCAGGGCCCGAAGGTGCTTTGTTTTTTTTGTGGTAAGTGACAGTAGATCCAAACCTCCGTCGGAACTGCCTATCAAAATGTCTGTGCCTAAGAAGAGGATGTGGTTGATGATTTTTCCGCAGTTGTTGTCGGCTTCAAAAGATTGCACTTTTCTACTAGCCATTTGCACTTGCAAGAGTCCAGTGCCAATGGAAGTGTAGAGTAGGCCATTGCTTCCCATGTCAAACATGGTGAAGCGATATTGGTTGTTGTTGCTTTCGGAGAGGTAGTATCCTTGTTTGTTGCTATTTACAAAGTAGTTGCTAAAACTGCTGTTTGAGGGGTGGTATAAGCTAAGCGAAGTGCTTGTGCCGATCCACATTTGTCCTTGGGGATCTTCTTTGATGAAGAGGATGTTGTTGTGGTTGATGGAGCTTTTGTTGCCAGGTTCGTTTCTAAAGATACGGAACGAGTACCCATCGAACATGTTTAAGCCATCGTTGGTGCCAATCCAGATATAACCTGCTTTGTCTTGATATATGCAATTGATGGTATTGTTGGAAAGTCCGCTTGCAACAGTGTAATAATGGGTTGAATAATTGGCTTGAATAAAGGTGTTAAACAGCATACAAAAGATGAATGTCAATACTGTTATAGCACCATTAAAGCGAAAAGTCATACCGCAAATTTATTTCCAGAGGAGTAAGCTAGGTTTAATTCCAACCTAATATAAGATTATTGCTGAAAAAAGTAGGGACTGAGTATTTATTTTATTTTTTAGGTACTTTTTGGCATTAAGTATTGAATCGCGTAAGTTTGCGCATTCATTTGTAAAGCTGTAAAATGCCATATGCCATAAATATTCAAGAAATTGTCACCATCTCTATTGAGGCTGGCGAGGCAATTATGGGCGTATATGGAGATGCAGCGCGTTTTTTAAATGTTGATTTTAAGGCCGATGACTCGCCTTTGACGATGGCCGATACGCTTGCCAACGATATTATTGTTAAAGGATTGCAAAGCAAGTATCCTGAAATTCCTGTAATTTCAGAGGAGCAAGAAGTAATGGACTATGCACAACGAAAAGATTGGGATTTATTTTGGTTGGTAGATCCCTTGGATGGAACCAAGGAGTTCATCAAAAGAAACGGAGAGTTTACGGTGAATATCGCTTTGGTGCAAAATGGTCGACCAATTTTAGGCGTTATTTATGTTCCGGTGACAAAGGAGGTGTTTTTTGGAGAAGTGGGCAAAGGGGCGTTTAAACGTATCAATGGATCAGATCAATTGCTTACTGCGCATTGTATTGCAGAAGGTAAAATAGCGGTGGGCAGTCGTTCTCACGAAAGTGCAGAAGAAGTGCAGGTTTTGAAAAGATTTTCTGTGGTGGACAAGGTGTCGGTAGGTAGTTCTCTTAAATTTTGCCTGTTGGCTGAAGGAAAGGCGCATGTTTATTTTCGCTTTGGACCTACCATGGAGTGGGATGTTGCGGCAGGGCACGCAATATTAAGTGCGGCGGGAGGACAGGTTTTTAAAGGAGATCAGACCAAGGAGGTTTTCACTTATAATAAAGAGAGTTTGAGAAACGGTAGTTTTTTGTGCGTTGGACGTGATTATTTGAATAAAAATTAAGATGGCTGACAATATATTTTCCATAAAACACAGCATGCTGCAAAAGGCCGACAAAGAAAAATTGTTGGGCCAAAAAGGCGTTGTTTTGTGGATGTGCGGTTTGTCTGGTAGCGGTAAAAGCACTGTTGCCAAAGCCTTGGAAAGTGATTTGTATGAGCGCGGCCTACTTAGTAAGTTGCTCGACGGAGACAATTTGCGTACTGGAGTCAATAGTAATTTGGGTTTTTCTGACGACGACCGCCTTGAAAACATCAGAAGAGCAGCAGAAGTCGCTAAGCTTTTTGTGGAAAACGGAGAAATTGTGATCTGCTCTTTAATAAGTCCAACGGTTGAAATTCGAGAATTAGCGAAATCCATCATTGGCGCTGAAAATTTTTTCGAAGTGTACATCAATGCATCTTTCGATGAATGTGCCAAAAGAGATGTAAAAGGTTTGTATAAAAAAGCTTTGAACGGAGAAATTGTTAATTTCACGGGTTTAGACGCTCCTTTTGAAGCGCCATTGTCGCCATTTGTAGAGTTGAAAACGGGTGAAGAATCTCTCGAAATGAGTAAGAATAAGTTATTGGAGAAAGTATTGGAAGTAGTAAAAATGTAGTTCGCATTGAAATGAATGATTGGCGCTGATGCTGATTTTCAAATTGATGTGCGAACGTGAAATTTATAAATATGCATGCATTAAGTCATTTAGAGCAACTGGAGTCGGAGGCGATTTTTATTTTCAGAGAGGCCGTTGAGCAATTTGAAAATCCGGTGATTTTGTTTTCAGGTGGTAAAGATTCAATTACGTTGGTGCATTTGGCGCACAAGGCATTTTTTCCTGCAAAAATACCTTTCCCTTTATTGCATATTGATACAGGTCATAACTTTCCAGAAACACTAGAATTTCGAGATAATTTGGTGAAAAAATACAATGTGCGTTTGGATGTGGGTTATGTGCAAGATTCAATTGACAGAGGAACTGCTCGTGAAGAAAAAGGTATCAATCCAAGCAGAAATACATTGCAGTCGATTACACTTTTAGAAAAATTAGAAGAAGGGAAATACGATGCTGCTTTTGGTGGCGGGCGCCGTGACGAAGAGAAGGCAAGAGCCAAAGAGCGGTTTTTTTCTCACAGAGACGAGTTCGGTCAATGGGATCCAAAAAATCAACGTCCCGAATTGTGGAATTTGTTTAATGGTAAGAAGGCACAAGGAGAATCTTTTCGCGTTTTTCCAATCAGCAACTGGACAGAAATGGATGTGTGGCAGTATATTAAAAAAGAGAACATTGACTTGCCGAGTATTTATTTTTCTCATGAGCGCAGCATCGTAAATAGAGGTGGTGTGCTTCTGGCGGAATCACCCTATAATATTTTATTGGCGGGAGAACATTATGAAAAACAAATCATTCGTTATCGTACTTTGGGTTGTATGACCATTACAGGCGCAATCTTTTCTGAAGCCGACACTTTGGATAAAGTGATTGAAGAAGTAGCGGCAGCGCGAGAGACAGAGCGCGGAAACAGAGCCGATGACAAACGTTCAGAGGCAGCAATGGAAGACAGAAAAAAACAAGGTTATTTTTAAAAAAAAAAGTCAAGTTGGACGGTTCTCGTTAGAAGTAGCGAAACTTTTTACTTTGAACATTATACTTTGAACTTATGAGTGGATACTTGGATATGGATTTATTGCGTTTCACTACGGCTGGTAGTGTAGACGACGGAAAAAGCACTTTGATTGGCAGATTGATGTACGACACCAAATCAATTTTTGAAGACCAATTACAGGCCATCGAAAAGTCAAGTGAAAAGAGAGGTGACGAAAACTTGAATCTTGCTTTGTTGACCGATGGGTTAAAAGCAGAACGTGAACAAGGTATTACTATCGATGTTGCGTACCGTTATTTTGCGACGCCTAAAAGAAAGTTTATTATTGCCGATACTCCTGGTCACATTCAGTATACCCGAAACATGGTGACGGGTGCGTCTACCGCTAATTTGGCGATTATTTTGATTGATGCGCGCAATGGCATGATTGAACAAACTTGTCGCCATTCTTTTATAGCGTCTTTGCTGGGGATAAAGCACATTGTGGTTTGCGTCAATAAAATGGATTTGGTTGATTTTAGTGAACTTGCTTTTGAAAAGATAAAAGCTTCCTACATTGCATTTTCAGAAACGCTGGGTGTACCTGATATTCATTTTATTCCTATTAGTGCGCTTAAAGGTGACAACGTAGTAGATGCTTCAAAACACATGTCTTGGTATACTGGTAAAACATTGTTGCAAACACTTGAAAATGTGCAGATTATAAGTGATTTCAATACGCTTGATGCTCGTTTTCCTGTTCAAAGAGTGATTAGACCTCAATCTGATGCGTATCCTGATTTTCGCGGATTTGCGGGTAGGGTAGAAGGTGGTGTTTTTCGTCCAGGAGATGAAGTCACCGTTTTGCCATCTGGTATTTCCACTAAAATAAAGCAAATATTTTTGGAGAAAACAGAATTGCGAGAAGCATTTTCCCCAATGTCGGTTTGTATTACCCTTGAAAATAACATTGATATTAGTCGTGGAGACATGCTTGTTAAAAGTGACAACCAGCCAAAGGTTGATCAAGAGGTGGATTTGATGTTGTGTTGGTTGAATGACAAGCCGATGCTATCTAAAGGAAAATACCTATTGAAGCACACAAGTAATGAGGCAAAATGCGTAGTGAAAGAGGTTGCTTACAAAGTGGATATCAATACTTTAAATAAAATTGAAGGCGATTTCGAAGTTAATAAAAACGATATTGTAAAAGTGACTTTGAAATCAGCAAAACCCTTGTTTTTCGATGCATACAAGAAGAACAGAACGACTGGCTGCTTGATCCTAATAGATGAGTTCTCCAATGAGACAGTTGCAGCTGGTATGATATTGTAGTATCGATTTCGTTGATTCTAAACCCATTTGCAAATTGTTGATAAACAGTTGTCTTAAGTTTGTATAACTATTTCAATTGTAGTGCGTATTATGACACAATCGAGGACGTTTCAACACAGTGTTGTTCGTTTCTATTTTTTGGACTTGGACGAATATTGTTGTAGTTTCACCGAAGGGGACGCTACTTTTGTCTAAAGAATCAATTGACAAATTGTGCATATGAATAAAGTAAGATTACTTTTCCTTTTCGTGGTGATATCGCTTCAGGCGAATGCCATATATCTTTCTGGTAAATACACTGGTAATGGTGCTGCAACGCAAGCAATAGCTGGTTTAGG
>CANFBW010000055.1 GCA_947444925.1 Flavobacteriales bacterium
GGGTCAGTATTAGAAGTGATGAATTCTTTCTTTTTCCAATCGTACAAATTGATTCCGTCGCCGTGCGTCCCAATCCATACATATGCTCCATCAAATAGTATAGATTTCACATTATCAAAAGTCACTGTGCCTGGAACTGAACTTGAATAATTGCTAAACTTCCCTGTTTCTGGATGAAACACATCAACACCGCCACCCCAAGAACACATCCATAGGGTGCCATCGGGCAATAGTATAATTTGCAAAACAGCATTGCTTTTTAATCCGTCTGCAGTGGTATAATTTTTCCATTTTTTTGTCACTGCATTTTGACAGCTGACACCACATCCATCCATCGTCACCCATAGATTCCCCTCCTTGTCTCGACAAAAACCAGCAATCGGATTTTGGCAGTTTGATGGTGCAGTCATTGTTCTGTTAGAAGTAGATGCAATTCCTTTCGGATAATTTTTTATTAGAAAAAGCCCTTCATTGTGCGTGCCTACCCAAACATTACCTTGTTTATCTCTAAACAACACCGCGGCTGAAAAAGTACTGTTTTTGATTGCATCAGGCAATAGCACAAAGTGCTTAAATTCATGCGTCGCAAAATCAAAAGTATACAGTCCACCATTAATGGTTCCCACAAAAATCTCATGTTCTGACTTACCCAATGTAGTATATACGATATTTGTGCTCAAAGTATTTACCTTGCCTTCCTCCTTCCCAAATTGTAAAGCCACATGTGTTTTGATATTGAGCAGTACCAAACCTTCTCCTTCATTTGAAATCATTAAAATAGAGTCGTTCAAAGGAGTCATTTCTTTGATGTGCAATGCCGCTGGTGCACCATTGATTGTAAAGGGAAAAGATTCAAATACTTTAATTTTTTCGTTGAAACGAAACAAGCCTTTTCCTTTTTTGTAACCCACCCACTTGCTGTTGTCTGCACTAATACACAAGGCACTGATGTATGGAGCATCTTTATTTTCAGTTTTAGCGAATTTTGTAAACCATTCAAACTTCTTTTCCGCAACATGGTAGTAGCCCACACTAAATGGTGTTATGATCCACAAATTGCCATCTTTGTCCTCCTTAATATTCAAAACAGTTTGCCTTTCAATTTTCATGTCATGAGACATAAAATCTGGCAATTGCTCAAAAACATCAGTATTGTAATTGTATTTTACTAAACCCAGTCCATTTGTTCCTGCCCAAAAATTTCCACTCTTATCTAATTGCAAAACATAAATACCTTTGTTGTAAATAAGTGATTTATCAGCGGCTTGAATTCGCCCCTTATTGAAGTGGTGTCCATCAAAACGGCTAAAACCGCTTCGTGACCCTACCCATATAAATCCTGTTGAATCTTGAGAGACACAATCCACGAAATTCCCCATCATACCATCTTTAACGCGGTATTGGTTGACTGTAAAATCTTGAGCGCCCAATTGAAAAACAATCAGAAACATTAAAACGGCAATTCCCTTCATAGTGCAATATTAGTGGATACTAAAATAAAGTATTTAGCATCTTCTACAAATTGAATGCGAATAAGTTGCGCTTTTTTACAAACAAAGCTGAGTAATCGTTTCCATGACGCCATTTTCATTATTGTCGCACTGGGTAACGAAGGCCGACGCTTTTAGTATTTCAGGATGCGCATTCTTCATAGCATAACTGTACTTTCCACTTTTCATCATTTCCATATCGTTGAGAAAATCACCAAACACCATCGTTTCATCGAAGGAAATACCCAATTCTTTCTGCACTTTTTGTATTGCTGTTCCCTTGTTCGCACTGCGATGCGTCATGTCAAGCCAAATTTTTCCCGCCACTGCTACTTTATAATCTTGCTCAAAGGCTTTGAAATAAGGATAAGCATTTGCCTCTGCTCCACTAAAATCACAAACTGTGACTTTTAAAACGATATCGTCAACTTTAGTGAGGTCAGCGACTATTTCTACTTTTTTGTAAAACTGGCGCATCTCGGCTAAAAACGTCGCGTCTTCACTTTCTACATAGGCCGAATTTTTGCCGCAAAGAATCAAATGAGCACCTTTAATCGTTCTACCGATCTGCAAAAACTTCACTGCCGAAGCATGGTCCATTGGGTTTACATGTATCTCTTTTCCCTTATGCACGACATAGGTTCCATTTTCCGCCAAAATCAAAATGCGGTCTTTGATCCTTTCAAACTTCTCGGCGAGATTGTAATATTGTCGACCGCTTGCGATCGCAAACACAATTCCTTTTTCGTGCAATTCGGCTTCTTTTTTCCAAAAATCAGCAGGAAGATTTTTCTCGTCGTCGAGCAAGGTTCCGTCCATATCGGACATAATTAATTTTATCATCTGGGGTATATTGATGCTTTGCGAATTTAAGGATTCTGGCAGAGAATCAATACAGAAGCATCAAAAGAAAACATTGTACTACATTTAGCGTTCAACTACAAAAAAAAGCACATCGACATATGGCTCCTTTTAAAATCAACATCCCAAATCCTTGCAACGAAAACTGGAATGCCATGAAAAGCAAAGGTGAAGGAAGATTTTGTGGCTCTTGTGACAAAACGGTTGTGGATTTCAGCAAGATGGAATTGCATGAAATCAAGCTATATTTTAAACAGCATCAAAAGCAAAAAATTTGTGGACACTTCAACACTGCGCAAACTACGCAGAAGCAATCTCTTCTGCAACGCACCTTACTGAAATGGCATACTTACGCTGAGCGACGTTTTACTTTTCCTATACTCAAGCCTCTTGCTTTGACTTTAATAGGCGCAAGCATGTCGCTAGCGGGCTGCCACCCCGCAAAAACTACAGGCGAACCATTGCCATCCAAAAACACAGAATGCAATGACAAATCAGATGGCAAAACTGACGAAGTTCAAAACCATCACCAGCACGACAGTAGCACCACCAAAGAGGGCTATATTCTAGGACTTCCTGCTATTAAAGCACCCAGCGACACGCTTCACAAATAAAACTTAGCGACTCAGCACTGCTGCGCTCTCTATGCAAAGCACAGCGCAATGCCTGCAGATCTTTGCGCAATTTTGACAATATTCCAATTGATGTTTACTGCATTCCTCATCACAAGCCATGCTGATTTCTGCACACAATCTCAAAAACCTATCCGCATTTTCAGAATCTCTTGCCACCATAGATGCAGAAATCTGACAAACCTCTGCACATTCGCGCGTGAGCTCTATGCAACGCGCCATTAACGACACTTCTTCCTCATTTAAACAAGCTGCAAAACAAACATTACATGCTTGCGCACAGGCTTCCAATTCTGAAACTAAATTATTGTACTCCATAAATCAATTGTTTTAAAGTTGATTACTTTAAAAGAATGTGCCAAGGCATTTACATTGCAGCAAAAAATGATAAAACTCTACTAAATTGCACAACACCAATCCTACTTTCCCATTCTGTGAATAATAGTAAACAGAACTTCAATTGAAGGAAATTCGCAGCCTTTTGGGGATCCTTCACTAAAAGTTTATCTTTGCTCTGTAAACAATTTCTTATGTGGTTAAACAATATCCTCGAAACCATCGGCAATACGCCAATGGTGAAGCTCAATAAAGTGGTAGCTGGCGTGCCGGGCACCATCCTCGCTAAAGTTGAAACGTTCAATCCAGGCAATTCAGTGAAAGACCGAATGGCTTTACAAATGATCGTTGATGCTGAAACAGCTGGACTATTAAAACCCGGAGGAACCATCATAGAATGCACCAGTGGAAATACAGGAATGGGGCTTGCTATTGCAGCGGTTGTGCGAGGATACAAACTCATTTGCACCATGCCCGACAAAATGTCGAAAGAAAAAATGGACGTGCTCCGAGCCATGGGTGCTGAAGTTGTTGTTACCCCTACCAATGTAACACCAGAAGACCCACGTTCTTATTACTCTGTGGCAAAACGATTGAGTCAAGAAATCCCAAACAGCTACTACCCTAATCAATACGACAATCCATCGAATGCCAAAGCGCACTACCTCACAACAGGTCCTGAAATATGGAAACAAACAGAAGGAAAGGTAACACACCTTTTGGTTTGTGTGGGTACAGGTGGAACCATATCTGGCACCGCAAAATATTTAAAAGAACAAAACCCCGACATTAAGATTTGGGGCATTGACACTTATGGCTCTGTATTTAAAAAATACCATGAGACAGGAATTTTCGACCCAAATGAAATTTACTCGTACCTCACAGAAGGTTTTGGTGAAGACATATTGCCAGCGAACGTTGATTTTAAAATTATAGATCGTTTTGAAAAAGTTACCGATAAGGATGGTATGCTCATGACCCGTCGTATAGCGCGAGAAGAAGGCATTTTCCTTGGCAACTCTGCCGGCTCTGCAGTGCAAGGCTTGATACAGTTAAAGCACCTTTTAAAACCCGAAGATGTAGTCGTAATTGTGATGCACGATAGCGGAACCCGATACATCGGTAAAATATTCAATGACGACTGGATGCGTGAACGCGGCTTTTTAGAAAAGCAAAAAGTAACAGCTGTAGACCTCATTAAAAGCCACAATGACAAAGCTTTGATTACTGTTAACGCAAATGACAAAGTAACCGATGCGATCAAAAAAATAACCCATCTCAACATATCTCAAATACCGGTGGTTGACGACAATGGCGCTTTTGTTGGATCTATATCCGACTCCGATATTTTTAATGAAATCATCAAAGACGAAAAGGTGAAATCAAATGCTGTATCAAGTATAATGAAAGAACCTTTTCAGGTGGTAGATGCCAATACTGAATTGGAAATTGTTTTGAAATCCATCAGCAAAAGTTCTGGCGCTATTTTAGTGAAACTACAAAACGGTGATTGCCGAATGGTGACCAAACACGACATCATTGAAGCTGTTGCAAAATAGCTGAATAAAAAAAACACTTGCTGCTTGAGGCAACAAGTGTTTAAAGAGTATAGTTTATTATTGCCGAAAGGTTCCTTTCGCAATTACGGTTGGCGTTTCTGAATGAAGAAAATCATAGCTTGTAGATTCTTTGATCAATTGATCGTCAATGTAAATTTTAACGCTGTAATGGTGAGAGGTATCTTTATCTGAAATACTTAATTCATAATCTAAAGTACTGCCATATACCTCATGACTTACTTCAAAAGGAATATCAATAGTAGGTGAATCAAAACTTATCCCTGGACCCATCTTTCCATATAAATTCGTTGCCTTTACCGAATTACCAGTGATGCTATAGTGAAAAATATGCTTGTCCTTGGTTTCCATTGTGCACGAAAACAAAAAGGCTGTAGATAAAACTAAAAGTAATTTGCGCTTCATAATAGTAAAAATAGAGTCTAATCAAATAAAACGGAAGACTGCCAGCAAAATTTTATAACAAGACATCGTTAATTAAATCGTGAAATAAAAACAGACAGCAAAGCTGTCTGTTTGAATAAGTAATCGTATTAATGCGTCATTCCTCATTTGTACATCAATTCCTCAACATACTTTTTCTTTACTTGAGCAATTTTAAGGTCTAACGCTTTGATCTTTCTTAAATCCGGATTGTTCTTCATGAACTCCTCCACCTGCTGGCGTTGGTACTTCTTAATTAATTCTTGCATAATTAATCCGTTTAAGGTTTGTATTGCTAAAACAAAGTGCCATTACAAAAGTTACACGTCCGTTTTTTTTCTACATTAGAACCCTATTAAAATCAGCACTATGCAACATATTACAGTAATTGGCTGCGGCACTATGGGAAACGGCATTGCGCATTGTTTCGCTCAACATGGCTACCTTGTTTCTTTGATGGATATTTCGGAGAGCGCATTGCAAAAAGCAATAGCAAACATTGATAAAAACCTCGACAAGCAAGTCAAAAAAGAGAGCATCACCTTGCAGCAAAAAGAAGAAACACTGCGCAACATACAAACTTTTACCAATATGAAAGAGGCCATTGCTCAGGCTGATCTTGTGATAGAAGCCGCATCAGAAAACACAAACATCAAACTCAATATCTTCAAAGAACTCGATCAACTGTGTTTACCCCACACCATATTGGCCTCAAACACATCTTCCATTTCGTTGACCAAAATTGCCGAAGCAACGCATCGACAAGACAAAGTCATTGGCATGCACTTTATGAACCCAGTACCACTTATGAAATTAGTAGAAGTGATCAACGCCAAGAATACAGCGCCGGAAGTAACAAATAGTATTGTCACACTTTCTAAAAAACTCAATAAAATCCCTGTGGTAGTCAATGACTTTCCTGGTTTTATTGCCAACCGAATACTTATGCCCATGCTCAACGAAGCCATTTTTTCACTATATGAAGGCGTGGCGGGCGTGGCCGAAATCGACAACATCATGAAATTAGGAATGGCACACCCCATGGGGCCTTTGCAACTGGCCGACTACATTGGTCTCGACATATGCCTCTCTATTATTAATGTTTTACACGAAGGCTTTCACAATGAAAAATATGCTCCATGCCCGCTCTTGGTCGAAATGGTAAAGAAAGGTAAACTCGGGTTCAAAACAGGAGAAGGATTTTACGATTATAGCCAAGGCAGCAAAGACTTAATTGTCTCCAATTCTTTTAAAAGTTGACCATTCAACTTTATTTTTTGAACTTTTATACTATCTTTGTTGCGGTAATTGGTCCCGTAGCTTAACTGGATAGAGCATTTGACTACGGATCAGAAGGTTGGGGGTTCGAATCTCTCCGGGACCACATCTAAAAAAGCTCCTTTTTTAAGGAGCTTTTTTATTTTCGACACCTTTGAAAACCCTCATCATTAATACCCATCAGAAATAGCAACTTATAACTTTTAAAAGTTCAAACTTACCATTCTCAAAAAACGATTTTGCAGGAAAAACGGAAGGCACTACGCATTACTTTGTAAACATATCCCTTTCTTTCTAGTTTTTTCGCGTTTTGAAAGAAAATCAAACACTCCTGCTATTTTGATGTGCGGATCATTTTTTCTCTCCTTTAATTACCTTTTGTTCAAAGCTTTTATTATTTACGCACTATCGCAATAGTTGGTCGTACGCCAAATATTGGCAAAAAAAAAAAGCCCTTCGAAATTCGAAGGGCTTTCCATTGTTGCTTATAACAATACTATTTCGCGTGTTTTGCGTATCTAGTTTTGAATTTATCAATTCTACCTGCAGCATCCACCAAGTTCATTTTACCTGTGAAGAAAGGGTGAGAAGACATAGAGATATCTAATTTGTACAAAGGATATTCTTTTCCTTCGTAGTCAATATTTTCAGTTGTAGCTGCGCAAGACTTAGTCAAGTACATGTCGCCGTTGGTCATATCCTTGAATACAACTTCTCTATATTCAGCTGGATGGGTGTCTTTTTTCATAATTTATACTTTAATAGGGCACAAAAATAAGTATTGTTTTTGTTTCACACAACTTTTTCGTCCAACAAAATTTCTTCTACCCTTTTTATTCCCCTTTTATTCATCACCAAACGGAACCTTTTCAGTATTGATTGATCTGGACCATCAAACTGAAATACTAAATTGACGTGGTACACCCTATCTGACTTTACTTTCTTGATGTTATTTTCGTACATGTAATACAAATCACGATCGGTCTCCTCCATGTTTTTCGTGAAATTCATCACGTTGAAGCGCAAAATATCGGTGATTTGATCAATGCCCATTTTCTCGAAAAGCTTCTCAATTTCAACACTATACAAATTGGTGTGCTTTTCAAAAAGCATGATATTTTGCCCAATACCCTCACTTTCAATATCGAGCATTTGATGACTCTGACGCACTTGCATGATATCGTCCGGAACTGCTTCTTCCTTTAAAAAAGAAAGGCGCTGGGTGCGGTAGCCTACATTTTTTTTGTTATCGCTATACAACTCATACTTAACGTCGTACATCTTGCCCTTCATTTTTTCAGCGGCATAATCTCGAACCCATTCCTTTATCCTGTCTTTCAAGATGTAACCAACCACAAGTGACATAAAGAACATGAACGATATTTGTCCATACACCTGCTGAAAATAAAAGGCCACGCCTGTGGCGAAAATCATCGCTACGGCAGCACCAATAGCAAAGGCATATTCTCTACTTCTATTGATTTCTTTGTGATTTACCTTAGGTCGCAAAAACAATCCATTCAAAAAGTATTTGCGAAAAGTACTGCTGCGGTACATTACATTTTCATTCTCTCCTTCGGGCTCTACCACCGATTCGTATTGCGCATGCTCTTGGTAAGCCACTACGTTAGCAATAAAATCTTTAAGATTCTGCTCATCGCGAATACGAATCATTTGGTAAGAAAACGACAATAAAAATATACAAATGTATTCATCAGCATACAAAAACACATTCATGCGGTGTCTCACGAAATTATGCAACAAAAGCATGTCTTTCAATTTTCGGAAAGCGTCCCAAATTTCTTTGGCATCTGCAATAAACTCCTCGTAGCTCACACGCTCGCCAGATTGCGCACGATGCAAATAATCCACAGCCCACTCTTTAAATGAAACCACAAACAATTTGACGGTGAACTCGAAATTTTGAAGCAATTCTTGGTCATCCCGCTTGTCAACCGACTCGTGAATGATCTCCGTAATGTGCTGAATGGAGAACGATGCATCCCAAATCAGCTCCTTTTTACTTTTCAATGGAACTGTAAAATGCAAAAGGTTTTGCACATCCTTCAAAAAATCCTCTTCTCTATAGTTATAACGGTCGATGAGTAAATTGCGTGGCAAGAAATAATACAACTTCACTTTGTATTTTTCCTTCTCCATATCCGAGTGAAATGGATACTTCAATACAATATCGAACTGAAATTTATCAATCAGCTCCGTTTTGATATTCACCATCAGCGAAATAATTTTAGCATTAAAACGTAGTGCAAAGTACGAAGTTTAAAGTTTAGCACCTTATATTTACCACTGCATGAAAAAAGTTATTCAACTTTCACTCTTTATATTTGCCCTTATCGGCATTGCCTTTTCTTGCAGAAAAGACCCTGTAAATACTGATAGCAGTGCTAAATTATCATTTTCATCTGACACTATTTTTTTTGACACTGTTTTTGCCAGAATTGGATCAAGCACACATCGTTTTAGCATTCACAACAAAAGCGACAAAAAAATCATTGTTACGTCCATCGCTTTGAAAAACGGAGCCTCCTCCTCTTTCAAACTGAATGTTGATGGCAGCCCTGGATACAGCCACAACAACTTAGAAATTGCCGCCAACGACAGCATTCTTGTTTTCGCCGAAGTGACAGTAGACCCACAAAACAGCAATACGCCATACGTTATTGAAGAAGATATTGTATGCCAAACAAACGGCAACAACCAAAGTATCACTTTGGTAGCATGGGGACAGCGTGCTATTTTTCACCGCGCCCCAAAAGGTTTTTCAGCCTTCGCCATTGGCAATGCCTTTTGGAATAGCGATACACCCCATGTGGTTTATGGCATTGGTGTTGTTGATTCTGGAAAAATATTGACCATCACTGCCGGAGCAAAAATTCATTTTCACACGGGCGCTAGTCTGTACGTCGCTCAAAACGCCACATTGAAAGCTCTGGGTTCTAAAGATCAACCCATCATTTTTCAAGGCGACCGACTCGACCCTTCTTACGAAGAAATACCTGGTCAATGGAATGGCATTTACCTTTCGCCGCTGAGCAAAGACAACAAAATCAACTTCGCTGTGATTAAAAATGGCAGCATAGGAATTCAAGCCGATACCGTAAATGGCATCAATCCAACTTTAATATTAAAAAACACTTGGATCAGAAACATGAGTCAAATGGGGCTTTTCGGAAGGGGTGCCAGCATTGAAGCCTACAACTGTATCATCAGCAATTGTGGCACCTATTGCGCAGCGCTGACCATGGGCGGCAGTTACCAGTTTTTCCATTGCACCATTGGCAACTTCTGGATGTCGGGAAGCAACAACAGAAAAACACCTGCACTACTGGTCAATAATTGGTTTCAGGCTGCGTCATTGGCTGTGATTCCAAGAGATTTAGTGATGGCAAACTTCTACAACTGTATCGTATACGGCAACGCTGTAAACGAAGTAGTGATGAGTAAAAACGACCAGGGTCAATTCAACTTCAAATTCGACCATTGTTTGCTCAAAGCCGACGCTGAAAAAACCATTACCACTGGTCCCGAATTCATCTCTTGCATTGCGAACAGCGACCCGATTTTCAAAAACAGCAGCTACGATTACAACCTAGAAAAAGACTCCCCTGCTCTGCAAAAAGGAGATATGACAGTTGTCACCAATCATTTTAGTGACCTATCCACTGACCTTGTTGCTTTCGACCGCAGCACTGGTCCCGCACCCGATATGGGCGCGTTAGAGAAACAATAAATAGCGAATCGCATTCAACTTCAATGAAGAATTGAGCCTTTCAATGACTTTATTTCTTAATTTTAAGCATTGAAAAAATTGGTTGCCATATCTTTTTTGCTGCTCTACTTGCTGTCTTCCACTGAATTCAGTCAGTTGGTAAAGGTGCCTGTACTTGCTCAACACTTTATGGAACACAAAGAAAAAGACCGAAATCTTTCTTTTTGGGAATTTTTGGCAATGCACTATTCGCAAAACGACGACCACGATGGCGACCACGACAGAGACCTCAAACTACCTTTCAAATCACACAATGCTTCGGTTAATACTATAGTATTCGCACTAAACAACAATTCATTTGCACCATCCAGTTCACCAGTATTTGCTACTATGGAAGGCAACACCCACACTTTGGCTTCAGAACATTTTTTCTCCAGTGCCTTTTTATCCACTATTTGGCAACCGCCAAAAGCCTGTTAAGCTTCTTACTTTTTGACGCCCATTCTGCTGCGCAGATGGCTCATTATTTTAGTGCTTAACTCAAACCACAGGAAAACATGCTCAATAAAATCATCGCATTTTCTATACAAAACAAGCTCATCATTGCTTTGTTTGTCATTGCTCTCGTTGGTTATGGTACCTACGAAGTCACACGCTTGCCTATTGACGCCGTACCCGACATTACCAACAACCAAGTGCAGGTGATTACCGTTGCACCCTCTTTTGGCGCAACCGACATCGAAAGATTGATCACCTTTCCCATTGAACAAGCCAACAACAATATTGCAGGAATGACCGAAATACGCAGCTTTTCGCGCTTCGGCTTGTCACTCGTAACAATTGTTTTCGACGATGAAACCGACATTTACTGGGCCCGACAGCAAGTTGCCGAACGCCTGCAAAAAGTGCAAACGCAAATACCCAGCGGAATTGGCAATCCAGAACTCGGTCCAATTTCCACTGGTCTAGGCGAAATTTACCAATATGTTGTTCGTCCAAAAAAAGGCTATGAGAACAAATACAATGAAACCGAATTGCGCACCATTCAAGACTGGATCGTGCGCCGGCAATTACTCGGTGTTAAGGGTGTTGCCGAAGTAAGCAGCTTCGGCGGAAAGCTAAAACAATATGAAATTGCGGTCAATCCAAATAAATTGCAATCTTACAACATCACCATCAACGATGTTTTTACCGCACTCGAAAAAAACAATCAAAATACTGGTGGTGCCTACATAGAAAAAGGAAGTACGGTATTGTTCATCCGAAGTGAAGGACTAATTGGCAGCAGCAGCGACATTGAAAACATAGCCATTAA
This sequence comes from Flavobacteriales bacterium, assembly GCA_947444925.1. Lineage (GTDB taxonomy): Bacteria > Bacteroidota > Bacteroidia > Flavobacteriales_C > JAHEZL01. The sequence continues at coordinate 11,643 of CANFBW010000055.1, forward strand.
AATAACGGAAAACGGAACACCTCTCTTCATCAAAGATGTAGCCGATATTAAAATTGGGCACGCCACGCGATATGGCGCTATGTGCTACAACGACAAAGGCGAAGTTGCGGGCGCTGTAGTGATGATGCTTAAAGGAGCCAACAGCAGCGAGGTCATTAAAAATGTAAAAGCGAGAATTCAACAAATTCAAAAAACCTTACCTGAAGGCGTGGTGCTTGAACCCTTTTTAGACCGCACAAAAATGGTAAACAATGCCATTGGAACAGTAGAGCAAAACCTAATGGAAGGCGCATTGATAGTAGTTTTTGTACTAGTTATGTTTCTTGGCAATTTTAGAGCTGGCTTATTGGTTGCCTCAGTAATTCCGCTCGCCATGTTGTTCGCCGTGATTTTAATGAATGCCTTTGGCGTAAGCGGTAACTTAATGAGTTTGGGCGCTTTAGACTTTGGGCTAATCGTTGACGGTGCCGTAATCATTGTAGAAGCGGTGATGCATCAATTGTCGCAAGGCAAAAAATTTAGAAATACAGCGCAAATCAATCAAACACAAATGGATGTAGAGGTCAACCATGCTGCAGGAAAAATGATGAACAGCGCGGTTTTCGGACAAATCATTATCCTCGTCGTTTACCTACCCATTTTCAGCTTGCAAGGTATTGAAGGCAAAATGTTCAAACCCATGGCCCAAACTGTGGCTTTTGCCTTACTAGGAGCGTTTGTACTGTCATTAACCTACATTCCAATGATGAGCGCATTGGTACTTAGTAAAAAAACAAAGCACAAGGAAAATATTTCCGATAGATTGATGCAACGCATTGAACGTGCCTACCATGGCGCACTGAGCGCCGCACTGCGTCGCAGTAAACTCATCATTGGCGCAGTTGTGCTACTTTTCGCAGCAGCATTGATTACATTAAGCACCCTTGGCGGAGAATTTATTCCAGCTTTAGAAGAAGGCGACTTTGCTGTAGAAACAAGAATTTTAACGGGAAGTAACTTAAACACCTCTATTGAAAACACCCAGAAAGCAGCACACATTTTAATGGGTTTTCCGGAGGTTGAAAAAGTAGTTACCAAGATTGGCAGCGGTGAAATCCCAACCGATCCTATGCCAATGGAAGCCAGCGACATTATGGTGATTTTAAAAGACAAATCGGAATGGACCTCTGCTTCCTCCTTTAGCGAATTGGCCGAAAAAATGAGCGCAGCCGTTGCGGAGGTGCCAGGCATCACCACCAGTTTTCAGTTTCCGGTGCAGATGCGCTTCAATGAACTAATGACAGGAGCTCGGCAAGACGTAGTATGCAAAATTTTTGGAGAAAACCTTGATACACTTGCCCTCTACGCCAACAAAATAGGTGCGCTAATCACTCCCATTGAAGGCGCTAAAAACTTATACGTAGAAGCCGTTACTGGAATGCCTCAAATTATTATCGACTACAACAGGGCCGCCATTGCTCAATACAACTTGAGCATTTCCGACATCAATAAAGTAGTAAACACCGCCTTTGCTGGACAAAGCACAGGACTCGTATTTGAAGGAGAGCGACGCTTTGACCTCGTGGTACGCCTCAACACCGACCAGCGTAAAAACCTCGAAGACGTGCAAAACCTGCTGATTCCAACCAGCAATGGCACTCAAATTCCATTGTACCAGTTGGCTACTGTGGAAATCAAGAACGGCCCAAACCAAATTCAGCGCGAAGACGCCAAACGGCGAATCATTGTTGGGTTTAATGTTCGCGGACGCGATGTTGAAAGCATTGTCAATGAATTGCAAAAAAAAACAGAAACACACATCCGTTTTCCTTCGGGATATTACGTCACTTATGGCGGCACCTTTGAAAACCTGAACGAAGCCAAACAGCGCTTGATGGTGGCTGTGCCAGTATCGTTGATCTTAATTTTCATACTCTTGTATTTCGCCTTTTCTTCAGTAAAACAAGGACTTTTGATCTATTCTGCCATCCCCTTGTCCGCCATCGGAGGCATTTTCTTTTTGGCATTGCGCGGCCTACCGTTCAGCATTAGCGCAGGAGTTGGCTTTATCGCATTATTTGGCGTTGCGGTGCTGAACGGCATTGTTTTGATTGCTGAATTCAATCGATTAAAAAAAGACGGCATGAACAACATCTATCGCATTTTACTCACTGGAACAAACGCCCGATTGCGTCCCGTTTTAATGACAGCGTTTGTGGCTTCTTTAGGGTTTTTACCTATGGCACTTAGCAATGGCGCAGGAGCCGAAGTGCAGCGTCCATTGGCCACTGTAGTTATTGGTGGCTTACTGATTGCTACTTTTTTAACGCTCTTCGTTTTACCAATTTTGTATTTAATTTTTGAAAAAGGAGCTCCTCTCAAAATTTCAAAAACGTTACCCTTAGTCCTCGTCGCTATTATCAGCGCAAGTAATTTACAAGGGCAACAGCCAATCTCTTTGCAAGCCGCCATTGACTCTTCGTTAAAAAATAACCTCAGCGTCAAACGAGAAAAATTAATTGCCGATTACCAGCAACAAATCATCAAAACAGCAGGCGCACTGCCTCAGGCAAATGCTGTAGGCGAATACGGTCAAATTAATAGTTTTTTCTACGACAACCGATTTGGTATCTCACAGTCCCTTAACTTTCCAAGTGTTTACAGCAATCAAAAAAAACTGTACAGCGAAGAATGGAAAAGCGCGCTGTGCAGCGTTTCTATGAAAGAAGGAGAAACTAAAAAAATGCTGCGACAAATATTTTACACCTATTTGTACCTCGGCGAAAAAGAACGCTTGCTGCTCAAAAACGACAGTATTTACAGCTCCTTCTTACAAAAAGCAAACCTTCGTTTTGCTATGGGCGAGAGCACAATTTTAGAAAAAACAACCGCTGAAACCCAAAGAGGAAACATCGCCATTCAGCTGCAGCAAGTGCAACAAGATTTGCGCATCAGTTTGTTGCACTTTCAGTTTATACTAAACACTGAAGGCACTTATTTCCCTAGTGCTACCAGTGCAAAAATGGATCTCGTGACCGGTGGAGACAGCACAATGCTATTTCAAAACCCAACACTCCTCCTCTTTGAACAGCAAAAAAAAATCTCCGTGCTCAGTCAAAAATTAGAGCGGTCTAAACTACTTCCCGACATAAATGTTGGCTACTACAACATGACCATGAGAGGCACCGGTTCAGACAACAAATTGTACTCTTCTGCCACACGCTTTCAAGCCCTTCAAGTTGGCGTAGGAATACCTCTGTTTTTTGGCGCACAAAGAGCGAAAATCACTGCTGCAAAAATAAATCAAAATATTGCTGAGAACAGCTATACGCAAGAGTTGCATCGTTTGCAAATGGAATACAAATCGCTCATCGATCAATACCAAAGCAATCAAAGCATCATCGCCTACTATGAAAGCACTGCGCTAAAAAATGCGGCATTGATTTTTGAAACTGCAAACAAACAATTCAACAGTGGTGACATCAACTATTTAGAATGGGTCATGCTCACCAACCAGGCAACCAGCATACAATCGGCTTATTTAGATGCGCTCAAAAAAAACAATGAAAGCATCATTCAACTAAACTTCACAACCGCGAAATAAAAGCACTATGAAAAAACTATTCTTTTTTGCACTGATCATCACTACGCTCAGTGCCTGCAGCAGCTCAACTGTAGAAACATCAGTAGAATCTGCACCTATTCAAAACAAAGTATCGCTGACCGATGCGCAATTCAAAAACGCCAATATCGAATTGGGGAAAATTGAAAACAGAACACTATCTACTGTGTTGAAGCTCAACGGAAAAATTGATGTTCCGCCACAAAACATGGTATCAGTAAGCATGCCACTGGGAGGCTTTTTAAAATCCACCTCTTTACTGCCAGGAATGCACGTTAAAAAAGGCGACATCATCGCTACCATGGAAGATCAGCAGTACATTTTGCTGCAACAGGAATACCTGACGGCGAAAACAAAACTCACTTTTCTTGACAACGAATACCGCCGCCAAAAAGAACTCAACTTGAGCAAAGCAAGTAGCGACAAGGTTTTTCAACAAAGTGAAATGGATTACAAAAGTCAAAAAATAGTAGTGAGTGCCTTGGCCGAAAAATTACGTTTGATCAATATTCATCCTGAAAACCTAGACGAATCCACGCTTTCACGCAGCGTCAATTTGTATTCGTCGATAGATGGATTTGTGTCAAAAGTAAACGTCAACATTGGCAAATATGTGAATCCTTCCGACATCCTCTTTGAACTCATCAATCCAGAAGACATTCACTTGAATTTAAAAGTATTTGAAAAGGACTTAAACAAACTCAGCATCGGGCAAACACTGATGGCCTACAATAACAATCAACCTAATAAAAAGCACCCCTGCGTGATCATTTTAATCAGTCAGGATTTATCAGCCGACCGCAGCGCTGAAGTACATTGCCACTTTGAAGACTACGACAAAACGTTGCTACCAGGCATGTACATGAACGCCAATATTGAAATCAACAGCACTGCTGCCGCTGCAATTAGCGATGAAGCTATAGTTTCACATGACGGCAAAGATTTTGTTTTTGTGTGCACCTCGAAAAACAACTTTGAAATGATAGAAATACAAAAAGGCAGTACAGAAAATAATTTTACTGAAATCACAGGCGCGTCGGGACGAGAAGTAGCACAATTGAAAATCGTGGTAAAGGGAGCTTATTCGCTCTTGATGCAATTGAAAAACACGAGCGAGGAATAAAATTTGAACAAGTGTACGCAAAAGTGTCAACAGGTTGAAAATAGAAATACAGCTACTTCTGGGTAACAGCAAAGTATTTGATCACCAATGCGCACAAGACAATTGTAAAAATGCTCAGATTTCTTACTTCGAAACCTCCATCTTTACTTTTTTGTTTTTGATTTTTTCGTTGCGTAATGCAAATACCACATCATTGATTTTTGCACGAGCTACCGCTGCATAAGTAGCATGGTCTTGCACCTCAATCAAGCCCAGTTCGTCTTTGCCCAACTTTCCTTTTTGAATCAGTAAGCCAACGACGTCACCTTTGCTTATTTTTTCTTTCTTGCCACCAGCGATATAGAGCGTTGCCCATTTTGACTTTTCGGGCAACACATTTTTCTTTGGCAATTCTTCAAACTTCAATTTTTCTTTGATGTATTCAGGCTGCGGCTCATCTTGCGACAAAACCAAATACGATGTGCCTTCTGCATGCATGCGTGCCGTACGTCCGTTCCTATGAATAAAGGCACTTTCCTGAGGAGGCAATTGATAGTGAATGATGTTTTCTATTTCAGGAATATCGAGTCCGCGTGCCGCTAAATCAGTGGTAATCAACAAATGGTGACTTCCATTGCGGAATTTAATCAAGGCGCGTTCTCTGTCCTCCTGCTCCATTCCTCCGTGAAAAATATCGTGTATCAATCCATAGTCGCCCAGCAAATCACTGATTCGTTCTACGGCTTCTCTATGGTTGCAAAAAACCAAAGTCCCTTTGTTACCCAACATGCAAACGAGAGAAAACAATGTTTCTAATTTGTCGCTGCCATCTGATTTCACCGCCTTGACCTGCAAACCTTTTGGTGCGATGTCGCTCAAAAAATTCACAGTAATTGGATTGGTAATTCCCGTAAAAGCAGGGATTTCTTGCGCATTGGTTGCCGACAATAAAACGCGTTTTTTAAGTTTCGGCAGCATTTGAATGATCGCTCCCATGTCGTCTTGAAAGCCCATTTCTAAAGCTTTATCAAATTCATCGAGCACCAAAGTGCGTATGGAAGTGGTGTCGACTCTTTGTTCGCGAAAATGTGCGTGTATTCGACCAGGCGTACCAATGAGCACAGCTGGAGGAAATTCTAAATTGTTTTTTTCAGTTTTCATGGAGTGCCCGCCGTAGCAGCAATTCACCTTAAAACCCGTTCCCATGGCGCGAAACACCTTTTCTATTTGCAGAGCCAATTCTCTCGAAGGCGCAAGCACCAATGCTTGTACGCCGGTGACATTGGGATTCAACTGCTCTAGAACAGGCAGCAAAAAACCCAAAGTTTTTCCCGATCCGGTTGGAGAAAGCAAAACCAGATCCCCTTCTTTTTTGAAAGCATTCAACGCCGCTTTTTGCATGTCGTTGATGGCCGCTATTTTTAAATTCTCAAGTGCTTTTTTTAACATGGCGCAAAGGTAACTAATTTATTGGCGCCAGTCTGATTCCTTCTTCTTCCAAAGTGACCAGTCTTTTTTTATAGAGCACACCAACAGCTCTTTTGAATGTTTTTTTGCTTTCGCCAAACATTTGGTAAATCGTTTCGGGCGATGTTTTATCGGTGATACGAATGAGTCCGCCCGTCTCCTTTAACTTCGTCAAAATACGGTCTTCAAGACTTTCTATTTTGGCGAAACCAGTCTTATTTACAGAGATATCCAACTTTTCATCGCTTCTGATTTTCTTAACGAAACCTTTGAATTTATCTCCCGTTTGTAAGGTGCGAAAAACTTCATTGTCGTAAAGCAATCCCCAAAATTTCGAATTCACAATGGCCTTGTAACCAAGATCCGTTTTGTTGGTGATGAGCACATCTACTTCTTCTCCTTCTTCAACGTCAAGAGCATAGTTGTCAAGATACTTATCGAGTTTTGCAGTAGCAGCAATCCTTGAGCTTTGTTCGTCAAAATAAATAAACACCACGTACCAACGCCCCGTTTCCATATCGAGTTTTTGTTCGCGGAAAGGCACCAAAATATCCTTCATCAATCCCCAATCAAGAAAGGCACCCACCTGATTTACTTCAACGCATTTCAAGCAAGCGAACTCGCCCACTTGTCCGCGTGGTTTCTCAGTAGTGGCGATGAGTCTATCGTTTGAATCAAGATAAACAAACACATTTACTTCATCCTCAGGTTTACAACCTTTAGGCACATAGCGTTTGGGCATTAATATTTCACCTTTATCTCCACCATCGAGGTAAACACCAAAGTCAACCAACTTCACAACACGCATGGTGTTGTATTTTCCTATTGAAATCATTCTTTATTAATTTAATTCTACTAAAAATTGCATGGTATCTATTCCATCGGCGTAATCACAAAGTTGCGGCGATTGAGCTGTACCAAAAAGCAAAGCATTTTCATAAGCACCGATAACGCATTGAATTTTATCTTTGTATTTCTCAAA